>CBDUFM010000655.1:0-2567 GCA_965366325.1 uncultured bacterium | reverse complement strand
GAAGAGCATGACAGAGCCGCCGGATGACGCGCAACAGCGAGATATGCCGCCTAAGCAAAAGCTAGCGCAGGTAAACAATGACGCACTCGCTTGGTTGATGCGACAACAGTACATAGACAGTTCAGATTTATTTGCAGGGCAACAAGAGATCCTTATTAAACACAATGAAGTTATGTATCGCCTGCAGATTACAAAATTAGACAAACTAATTCTAACAAAATAATTTTATTCTTAGCCAGTTAACGCCAGCCAAAGATTGAGTACAATAGGAATCATGGCTATGGTGTATTTTATTCATTAATAATCAAATCCACTTTTATCAATTACCAAGATATCACTAAACAGCGTGCATTGTGCATTTTGAGCTGTTGAGGGTATACACGCCAAAGGAACAGCACATGTCAGATGATGCATTAGTAACAGCACAAGAAACATTTTCACATTATACGGATGGCTTTGAAAGCATCGTACTCGGCACCGTTAATAAAGACGCCGTGCCAAATGCCTCGTATGCGCCGTTTGTCAAAGATACGGAAGGCAATTTTTATGTCTTCATCAGTGGCCTATCCGAACACACAGTTAATATGGAGCAAACACAGTGTGCGAGCGTGCTCCTCTTAGAAGATGAAAAAACATGCAAAAATATCTTTGCACGTTCACGCTTAACATACAAATGCGATGTGCAGGTACTAGAGCGAGACAGTAGCGCCTGGGAAAATATTGTAGAACTTTTCGGTGAACGATTCGGAAAAATGGTTGGCTTCTTTAAAAAATCACCTGATTTTCGATTAATGCAGTTAAAACCGCAAAGCGGTTTATTTGTCATTGGTTTTGGTCAGGCCTACCGCGTGACGGGTGAAAAACTGGACACCTTAAGTCATATCAACGATGCAGGGCACGGATCCGCGAAGCCGGCACACGGACACGCACATGCTCACGGTGCGCATGCGTCACCGCATGTACACTAGCAGACATGGAACATTTAGACATCTACTAAGCGATAACATATATCGCCAGTCTTAGCCAGCTTAAGCCAGCCAAAGATTCTCTCTTAGGAATTTTTTATGCACATGCCCGACTTAAGCGCCTCGACCTACTCACAGTTTGCACAATGCACAAAACTGATGGTCTTACGAGATTTTATGACATTATGGCAATCTGTTGTCAATGATGTTGAGTGTGACAAAGCGCGCTTTCAATTAAGCTGTGAGCGCTGTTACTTCGCATGGAGTATTCATAGTGATTATCGTTTACGACTATTGGCCAATTGGTCGGCTTGTTTAGGCGCCTGTGCATTCGGTTTTTCTAAACGTGCTTTAAAATATGCCAAACGGTATCTTAACATTGCCCGTGCACATGAGGATCAGGATTTGCTCATGTGGTTGGCTAGTTATGCGATGTGGCAGGCAAGTAAACATACAGCTGATGCTACAACTTGTGCACAGTGGCAATCTGAATCTACGCGCCTTGGGTGCCGCGCCGGTATTTATAAGGCCGCGAATAAATAATTATGAATATTCCAAGGAAGCCGCTGCACAGTGCTGCAGCCCTAGGCATCGTATGCACGTTGAGCATTGCAGCACCGCTGATCGGTGTCGAAGTAGAGGTGGATGAGCTCGTTATACAAGCAATCGAGGAACACGTTGTGTTGCGCGATGTGCAATTTGAAAAGGAAGCAGACCAATTTATTTCAATTGATTCCGCCGATCTATTAGAATCGGGTATTTACAGTAGCACAGATTTACGCCGTTTAGATCCGCGCATTGTGACCACAGAGGATCGCGGTAGGGGACGTAGCGATGGGATCCAATTACGAGGACTCGGCGGCGCGCGCATACAGGTGACACTCGACGAAGTGCCGATGGGTGATGCGCTCGGTGACTTAGTTGATCTTAGTATGTTGAATGGACTACTCATTGATTTTGGTTCTGGATCGAGTCGCAATGGTAGTGGATCTCTCGCTGGCAGTGTTGCCTTTCAAACGCTGCGTCCAGAAAATGTTATACCAGAGGGCGAAGAATCTGCATTACAAACGCTGGTCTTTGCATCGTCGCTCGACAAGAGTGTAGGAACAAATATTCGCTATGCGCAAGAAAATGATCAGCATGCCTATTTAGGCGCACTGGGTATCCAGCAAAAACATGAACGTGAGCCAGTCGGCGACGCGGAATCATGGCCACAAGATATTCTCAATATTTCTGCGTTAACAAATTACGAATGGAAGCACCCGACGGGTAATAGCACCGAGCTCAGTGTAGACGGATTTTTTGAAACGGTCGAAACCATCATTCAAGATGCGTATTTATTTCAGGATAATGCAGATGACCAACGGGAGCGTTTACGCGTCAGTTTAAAACATGAAACCTATAATGCCGATAGGAGTACGCGTTCAAAAGCACATGTCTTTGCACAGCAGATTGAGACATTTGAAGAAACAACACAATTGGACTTTGGTAATCAAGACAGTGGCTTTGACCGAAGGCGGATTTCGAGCAACGAATTTGAACAAAGCTTAGTGGGTGCGCAGTATCAGCGACGTTTTCTGTGGGACGACCAGCAACGATTGT
>CBDUFM010000654.1:0-2573 GCA_965366325.1 uncultured bacterium | reverse complement strand
TGCGACTGTTGCGGATAGCCTGCAGGGGTCATCGGAATCAGCGTAGTCTGACTGCAAACGAAATGAGCGTGCCGTTATGAAAGTCGTGTTTCTGAGTAGTGTTTGGCCAGAGCCCTGTTCATCGGCGGCGGGAACGCGGACGATGGAATTATTGGAGATGGGTCTGGCGGCGGGCTGGGACATCTGTTTTGCAGCTACCGCTCAGCGCGGCGAGTATAGCGCCGATTTGTCGGCTTTATCGATTCGCTGTCAGGATATTCAATTAAATGATGCGCGTTTTGATGTATTTATTGCAGCCGAACAACCGGACCTAGTCATCTTTGATCGTTTTATGGTCGAAGAACAATTTGGTATGCGTGTAGCGGAGCATTGCCCGCAGGCGCTTCGTGTTTTAGACACGAGTGATTTACATTTTTTACGTCGTGCGCGTATGACGGCCGTTAATAAGCAGGAAGCGTTGAACCTCTATACAGATGATATGTTGCGCGAAATTGCAGCGATAGGGCGTTCCGATTTAAGTTTGCTGATTTCAGATTACGAAATGAATTTATTGCAAGAGACCTTTGGGATTAAACAGGGGATCTTACATTATTGTCCATTTATGTTGCCAGAGCCAGCGCCAGCTGCGGATTTTCCGGCTTTTAAGCAGCGAAAAGACTTTGTCATGATTGGTAATTTTCTGCATAAGCCCAATCTCGATGCTGTGCGTTGGGTGGCGCGCGACATTTGGCCATTAATTAAAGCCGCTATGCCGGATGCGTCATGTGATGTCTACGGAGCGTATGCGCGTGATGTTGATAAGCAGTTGAGCCGACCGGATTTAGATTTTATTATTCGTGGGCGCGCTGAAGATGCGCGGGACTGTCTGTCGCGCTATCGTGTTAATCTGGCAGCTCTGCGTTATGGCGCGGGTATCAAAGGGAAAATTGCCGACGGCTTTATGGTTGGAACACCGTGTGTGACGACTGCTGTCGGTGCCGAAGCTATGCACGGTGATTTGCCGTGGGGCGGGCGTATTGCAGATGATCCAGCAGAAATTGCCTTGAGTGCGCAGCACTTATATACGAATGAAGAAGAATGGCGCAGCGCTCAGACGCATGGATTTGCCATTATCAGGCAGCGCTTTTCAGCGCGGCAACAGCGTGCTCGTTTGCTTGAGCGTGTGCAGGAGCTCATGGCTGATCCCGAGGCACATCGGCGCGAGCAACTCCTCGGCTTATTACTAACGCAACAGAGTCTTAAGAGTACCTACTACATGAGTAAGTGGATTGAGGAAAAGCATAAGCCGTGAATGCAGGATGGCTGCTCTGCTTAAGCTGTAGTAGCTATTGAGAAAGTTGCCCCACGTGAAGCAGTTTGGGTGTATACTTCTAAGACCTATTTCCTGTAGGTGGAGTAACGGCATGTATCGAGTTTTAATCGTTGATGACAATCATTTTTCTCGGAAAATGTTGAGTCGCGCCTTGAGCGCAGGCGGTTACGAGGTTATGGAGGCTGTGAATGGTTTGCGCGCATCGGAAATGGTGAAAACTGAGCAACCAGATGCCTTAGTCACAGATTTGGTTATGCCTGAAATGAGTGGCGTTGAATTACTGCAATTCCTTCAACAGCATGCACTGAGCCTGCCAAGCTTGGTGGTATCGGCTCATATGCAGGATGCTGTGCGCGAAGAGGCGCTTGCTGCTGGTGCCTCAGCTTTTATGCGTAAGCCCTTCAAGCCTAAAGAACTCTTGGATGCCCTCGACGCGCTTTTGCAGGCTAAGCCTGCGGGTGGATCTGCTTAGTCACCGCTTGGCAGGCATTAATCGTAAGTTATTTAAAATAAGAGACTTACGTATGTATTTGTGGCTCGACGCTGCGTCAACTAGGCTAATTTACTAAATTTGACTTAGCGTGTTTGCACAACACAATGCCGCATTTTCCCAAATCGCGACCCTAGGGGCATTTCTGTGCAGATTCAAGAAGCTACTGATAAAGCGAAGGTCCTCATCGAGGCGCTGCCCTATTTAAAGCAGTTCCATCATCAATACATGGTGGTGAAGCTCGGTGGTGCACCTATCGAAGATGAGAACTCGCTGAATTCTTTGCTGACTGACTTGGTCTGGCTCGAGCAGGTAGGGGTGCGTCCTATTTTGGTGCACGGTGGCGGGACACGTATTAGTCGTGCTATGGAAGAAGCCGGTTTAGAACCGCAGTGGCATGAGGGGCGTCGGATTACCGATGCCGCTACTATGGAGATTGTGCAGCGCGAAGTTGAGGCGTTGAACATGCATTTGGTGAATCGCCTCACTGAGTTAGACGGCGCGGCGATTGGCTTGGTGCCACCACGTCACTGTATTGTCTCTGGCAAGCAATTGGATCCAGCACTCGGTTTGGTTGGCTGCCCCAAGAGCATAGATGGCGAACGAATTTTACGTTATGCGAGCCGTGGATTAATTCCGGTCGTTCCACCTCTATCGGTCGATAAAGAGGGCACTGTTTCTAATCCTAAGGCTGATGACATTGCGTTGGCTATCGCACCGGGCATGCGGGTGCGCAAATTGGTTTTTTGTAGTACCGTCCCTGGTGTGTGC
>CBDUFM010000653.1:0-2582 GCA_965366325.1 uncultured bacterium | reverse complement strand
ATCAGACTTCAATTTCGCTTCCATCAGTTGACTTAAGCCCGTGCCCGTAAATGCGGCCTGCGCGCACAAGGCTTGGTAAAAAACGCAACCCAAACCATATATATCCGCACGTTGATCAACATGATCAGGATCATCAAATTGCTCAGGGGCCATAGTCGCAGGCGTACCCATAATCACACCCTGGGCCGTTAATTGCATATTACTATTACTGTCTGGGCGTGCCAAACCGAGATCGACCAATTTCGGCGTAAATGGCAAATCACCCATCGGCTCTGCGCCCAATAATATATTTTCTGGCTTAACATCACGATGAATAATACCGTTTTTATTGGCGTAATCTAAAGCTTCGGCAATAGTACGCACCACACCAAGCGCCTGCGCTGGCGTCAAGGATCCGTGTGCAGCAATCCATTCCTCTAAATTCGATCCTTCGATAAATTCCATGACCAAATAACAATTACCGTCATCTAAAACACCAGCCTGATAACACGATACAATATGCGGATGGTTTAATTGCGCTAATATCTTCGCTTCGCGCTGAAAGCGCTCAGCAAATTGCGAATCACCACTGGTAAATTGACTAAGCAAAACTTTTACTGCGACGCGCCGATCTAAATAACCTTGGCGCCCCTCATAGACCACCCCCATGCCGCCACGACCAAGTTCTTTACTAATCGTTATGTCTGGAATACAAGGTGCATCGCCCGCCGTACGTTTATGTGTTCGTGTTTCCGCCTCGCCACTTGGCTGCGCGACCTGTGTTTCCATGTCATTGATACCAGCACCGCCAGTATCGACGACGGTTTCATTGTCATCTGTCATGATCTACTGCGCTCGCTTCACAACACTCAGTAACTCTTTAGCTGATGGTCGATCACCCATATTAGTGCCAATATAGCCATAAACCACCAGACCACTTTTATCAACAACAATGGACGTTGGCTTTGATAAATCCTTGATAATACCCAGTGTTTTTACCAAACTCAAATTAACATCCAAGACAATATTCATATGCTCTGCGTTACCACCGACGCTCTGCACCGCTTTAATAAACATGGGAATCGTTTCAGCCGGACCTGGATACACGATAATAACTTCGTTATTTAGTTGTTTAAATTTCTCTAATTGCTCAGCCAAAGCCCGTGTTTGCGCAGAACAATAGACACAAACCTGACCTGCAAAGCCACGCATCACAATCAGCGTAACACTTTTCTTACCAACATAATCGGACAAGTCGACCACATCTCCAGAATGCTGAAAGAAGCGCGTTTGCGGCAGGGCTTTACCCAACCAGTCCGATTGCATTTCCCGCTCATCAGAACTCACACTGTATTCGTCATCGTCATCACCAGGCATAGCAAAAGAATAGGTCGACACCAATTTCCCGACTTTTTTCTCTTCGCGCTTAGTCCACAAACTATCAATGTGCACAACTGGGGTTAATGCTGGCTCATTGGGTGCCGAGATAATTAATTCCTCTTTACTTTCAATTATTTTCGCTGCCTTTTTATCTGGGTTCGGCCGTTTCGTCTGAACGACAGCTGGCACATGCGCAGTATCTAGCACACAGGTAAATACAGATTCACCGGCGCGATCAAGCAATCCCCAGGAAACACCGTCCGCCTGCGGTAGCATAACAGATTGCATGCCAGCCGGCACACCCTTATCAACAAGCTGCCCATTTTCCAACCACGGCCCCACGCGTAGTCCATCATAGAATATGCCCTTGGTTTTGAGCGCACCTGTCTCGTCAAACCATTGCCACAAGCCCTGCTTTATCCCTTTAGCAAAGCTGCCAATTGAGAATGGCGTTCCATCCTCACGGTAATAGGTCCAAACAGCATCTTGACGGTCGGCATCATAAACACCTTCACAATACATCTGTTCATTATCATACCAATAAGTCCATGCACCGTGGCGCAATTTGGACGCATAATTACCAGCCTGCTTACGCTTGCCATTCGGATAATAATAAACCCAGGCGCCGTCCTGATAATCATGCAACCAAGCACCTTCTGATTTTAATGTTCCGTCGGCATAAAAATATCGCCACACGCCTTCTTGCTTGCCATCCTCGACGACACCGGAAACCTTTAATTGACCGTTATCATAAAGATCATCGACCAAGCGCGGCTCGCTTGAACAGCCAAAGAGTAAGATGATAAGGAATGCTGCTAATAATCGCATAAGACGTATCTCCATCGCACGGGCATCTTCGTTCTCCCGCAAATCTAGCTCGCTAGAGCGCTTGATATCCCGGCAATTGCGTAATATCAATTTCATCACATTGGTCTTCATCTAAATTCTGGCGCGCATATTCGCTCCAGATATCACTATGCAAAAACACCACATAAATATCTGGGTCAATATGCCCTTCGAGGCTCATCTTGCCCAAAATCGTCAGTGCTGTTGAAAGCGTCATTGGTTTTTTATACGGACGGTCACGGGCGGTGAGTGCCTCAAAAATATCAGCTATACCCATGACACGCGCCTGCACCGACATTTGATCACGCGTCAAACCTCGCGGATAGCCCTTGCCATCCATGCGCTCGTGGTGGCCGCCGGCATACTCCGGCACGTTC
>CBDUFM010000652.1:0-2593 GCA_965366325.1 uncultured bacterium | reverse complement strand
AACGTTTTTTACCCGCATGTCGTAAACCTGCGCGCTCCGCTCGCGGAAACCAGCTGCGCTCACTCCTCACGACTTCGTCGCTGCGGGGTCACGCTTGCGCTACGGCTGCCGGACTCCATGCCCATGGAGATCCTAAACGCTCCGCGTTTGCGTCCTACGCCCTAAAGCGGAGGTCGTTGGGTCGAGCCCAACCAGGGTCACCATTTACTGTGACGACTTTACAAAACCAGCCGGCACGTTTCTTATCGCATAGCGTAAACCAACGACATCCGCTCGCGGAAACCCGCCCTGTGAAAACACTCCAAATACCTATTAAGACAGACCTTACGTCACATCGCTAGCCTTCACTACAATGCATAATCGCACCATGAATAGTGATCACATAACTACAGAAAACACCCTCTTTATCCTATCCTGCTTTGGGCCATAAACCAACAGCTCTACCATCTCATCGAGCTCCTCAGTCAGGAAATCACTGCACTAAAAAGCATGGCAAATGGCAATAAGCTTACAAACAATACCAGGCGCAGAATTGCTGCCATGGCACAGCAAGCTAGAGAGAAGAATCCTCAATCTCTCAGAGCACATTGTCACCATTGATTCACTGCGTCGCTGGTACCGCAAATTGATTTCCACGACCTACGCGGCAACTACTGGAAGACCGCGCATGGATAACAAAATCGAATCGCGTATTTGCAAAATTGCGAAAGCAAACCCAAGCTGGGCGATGACAGCATTCGCGACCGTCTCAAGTTACTAAACATTAAAATATCCAATAGATCCATCAGCAAAATACTTAAGCGCAATGGGATACCATACCACCATCCTCTGAGCGTGTTAAAACAGGCACGTGCACCGACTTTCGCAAAGACCATTGGCCCGGCTTATATACCATAGACTTTGCAACATTTGAGATCCCAGATAGCAAACGCACTCGTAGATGTCATGCACTCTATGCGATGAAACTCAGTACCAGTGTAGTAAAACTGCTAGGCGTACACATGCATGCAAATGGCCAAAGGACAACACAATTAGCCAGAAATGAGTGCAATTACGGCTTTTTTAAAGAGCTGCACATATCATCATGGATCGTGATTCTTTAATCTGCGGCAGCTTTAAGGAAGTACTCAAAACGTCAGGTATCGAGATAGTTCTTCTACCACCTAAATCACCAAACCTGAATGCCTACATGGAACGATTTATTGGCACCATGCGCAGAGAAGTCTGTAGCAATTACATTCCGCTTGATGAACATAGATTACGAAACCGCCTAGAACAACATGTTCAATTCTACAACCAAGAGCGCACGCATCAAAGCCTACACGAAAACATGATGCCAGACAGCGTTGCGTATGACCAAGATGCTCACAACAAAGGGCCAATCAATTGCAAGTCTCGCATTGGAGATTTACTAAATTACAAAAATCGAGATATTGCATGAGTTCTTTCACAGGAAGAGCTATTTCGCCTGATCAGCAAAGCACATGACACTGCCATCATTCAGTGCAACTAAAACCATTCCATCAGCCAGGGAAACACCGTCAGTCGCTGGCGTTGTTGCCAACGGCAGCTTTTGAACAATTTTACCATCTTGCGTTGATAGAATCCATAACTCGTTCTTCTCATCATCAGCAACAGCTGCATAGAGCCGCTCACCAGCGATGGCAATACCCCGTGACTCCGCGCCTTCGGTTGATACCTTCCAAGCCTTATGCTTATAAATAGAACCAGGAGTTTTTAGAGAAACTTCCTTAATTTTATTTATTTTCTTTTCCGGTTTCGTAGCAGAATAATAATCATTATTCACAAAACCAAGGCCCATAAAATTTGCGCTCGACAAGCTGTTCGTACCAAAGGTGCGCGTAGAATATCTTGCTGTATCTTTTCCAACATCACTGCCGGTAACAACATCGAAGCAGGACCGCTTACCGTTAACTTTTTTGCCAATTGCAATAGATTTACCATCACTACACAGTAAGTCAGCCGCACCAGTCACAGAATTTGCAAACCGGTCGTGATCCGCTGGGCCAATATCACCAGGGTTATTTAAATAGCGGCGTCCTTCCCATAAGACACGACCCGTTGCGGCGTCAAATGCGAGCACATAGAGCCCACCATCCACTTCTGTTGTTCTGCCAGCGATAGCATACGCAGTATCATTGACAATTATAACGCCACCAATCACAGGCCAGCTAGACTCTAACTGTCCATAAGCAACCAATCGACGCTCTGCGGGTGCAATGCGCAAGCGCCATACTTCTTCGCCATTATCAACACGTAATGCATAGACCCATCCATCATGACAGCCAACTAAAGCAAGACCTTTATAGATGGTCGGCGAGGCATCTGCCATTGCTGGCATTCTTCGGTTCCAAATAATTTTTCCCGTGCTGCCATTAATGGCGACAATATTTTTCGTTTCCAATAAACTCACAAAAACACGACCATTGGCTACTGTTGGCTGACTTACCTTGTTACTTGCGAGAAAATTTTTACGCAACCAATCATTCATTATTGGAGACTCTGATAATGCATTCCTATCATCTGCTTGATAGTGCCAGGCTAGAGAAACATTATCTGAAATGGTAGCCTT
>CBDUFM010000651.1:0-2597 GCA_965366325.1 uncultured bacterium | reverse complement strand
GACGCAATACAGGAAGTGTTGTGCTTGCCTTTGCGAAAGAAAGCCAGTTAGGGCGCCGCTCTCCATCCCCTATTTGAACAGGCATGGTTGCAATGATATGCTCAAATAAGGTCCCACAGACATCTTCCACTCCCGTATCTAAGGATTCATCTTCACCGCCAACAACAATTACCATAGATGCCCGATCTAAAATGACAGACAACAACGCCGGCTTATCCTTTAGCATTTTAAGATTGTAGGGAACAAGTAAATGTAAGCCTCGATGCGATACAGGTGCCTGCACCTGTAGTTTTAGTGGGTTCAACCATGCATCAGGGTTTTCAATCTGTGTAATATCAGACTCTTGGAGCGCCTGGATGAACGCATCCATGTTATCAAACTCTTGGCGATCATCATTGTTCTCGACCACATATCCACGGTCCTGCAATTGCAATTCGATAAAGCCAACTTTTTCAGGTACTATAATTTTACAAACATGATGCTCTTGATCCAAAAGCCATGAAAGAAATCCTGCGACGGCGTCTTGGGTCAGGCCCAGCAATGCAGTCGTGAGCGGACGACCACCATCCTCCGTCGCTAATTCTTCAAATGTATCTATCAATGGGGTGGATGCTTGGCCACGCTCATGCCACTCAGCTACTTTCTGAGCCTTAGCAATATAGTCAGAAAAAACGCGGTCGCATTCTCTGCTGAAGTTTGGCAAGGCGCTAGAATCAATACTCATATAAACTTAACCCACCACTGTCCAATTACGTATCCGTTGATATTGATCTGCAAGTAACTCTTCTTCGTTAGCTGCCACTTCGCGTTCGACGCTACTACCCGTGTGCTGCTCCTGTGCCTTAATATTTACACGCCCATCTACATCAAATCCAATTGAAATAGTGATAGGTGCATTTTTCTTTGGTTTTTCAAGCGGGCCAAATGAAAAAGTATCCAACATTTCTGGCGTTGAATAAACATCCTTTCGCTGTAGCACCTCTACGCTAACAAACTTCTGATCGTCAGATCTTGTATAAACGGTTTGCTTCTGCTCAATCGGCAAAGGCACATTTTTCCCAATCAGAGGCTGAAAAACAGGCGCATTTTTTTCTGCATCAAATGCCCGAATACCAAGTTCATTAGTCGTTACCGTTTGTTTAATAGGCGGTGCAATAGTTTGCTTGTGACCATATTGTTGTTCAGCAATAATAGCAGCACCAAATGCGACTGCTGCGTGTGGTTGCTCCTGCGAGATACGGCCAATGGATAAAGAGCTTATCTCTTTAAGGCGATTCTGTATACAAGGAAGCAAGCTGCTCCCCCCCGTGAGCACCAGCTCATCAATATCAGACCAAGACATGCCAACGGCCTTGAGCACTTCTTCGCATACGAGGTCACTTGCGTCCAGCCACGGCTCCACGGCTGCCTCAAACTGAGAACTATTAACGGTTACGCGCATCGGCTTCCCACTAATAAGTATGGGCCGCGTAACAGATCCTGCTCCAGATTTAGACAATTCTATTTTAACGGCAGTAGCAAAAACACGCATGGATTGCATAGCCTCGATGTCATCAGTAACATCTCTCCCATATTGCGTGCGGAACTGCTCTTGGATAAGAGCCATAATTGCTTCATCGAAGTTTTTCCCACCTATATTGGCAGCCCCTTCAGTGGCCAACACGTATAACCCTGTCTCCGTGGCCTGTAGAATGGTTGCATCTAAAGTGCCGCCACCGAGGTCGTAGACAAAAAGAGTCTTTTCTTTTGCACTGGCAGTATGCCCAAAGTAAGTCGCAGCCGCCACGGGCTCTTCAACAAGCCCCTTAACTGGTAAATCCGCCAAACGTCCAGCGTCAATGGTTGCCTTGCGCTGCGCTTCATTGAAATGAGCCGGAATGGTAATGACAGCACCAGATACTTTTTCACCAGTAGCAGACTCCGCATCCTGCATGATTTTCTTTAAAATAAGTGCAGAAACCGTTTCGCTATTATAGTCATACCCTTCGTTATCTGTGTAAACAATGTCATCCGTACCCATTTGTAATTTGACGAATCGACACAACGGAAGGCCGGGCTCCTCCACTAATAACTGCTCGACAATTTCTCCAACCAGAGCACCACGCTGTCCAATATGAACAACAGAGGGTGTCTGGAATTCCTGTGCATTGCTGCGACTTGAACATAATGTGGGCGTTCCATTAGGGCCAATATAACTTACCAAGCTAAAAGTAGTTCCGAGATCAATACCAATAATCATATGAATATTAAATAACGAGGCGGACTATTTCAAGACAGAGAGGTCATAGCTGTGAGCGAGCGTCATCAGCAGCTCTTTCTGCCGCAGACGCATAGCTTCGTGCATCGGAGGCGGCATCGCGAGCATCATCGCGATAATCCTCTGCCCGAGATTTGGCATCTTCTGCATCGTCACGGTGGTCTTCGGTCTTTTTCAGTGCTGTATCAGCCTCGCCCCTGAAGTCTTCTGCATCATCTTTGGCAGTCCCCGCCTCATCACGGTATTTTTCAGCTTCTATACGCGCTGCCTCTGCGAGATTGCGTTCATTTTCTGCTTCTATTCGTGCGGCCCGTGCCTCATCTAGCTCAGTGAGCGCATC
>CBDUFM010000650.1:0-2615 GCA_965366325.1 uncultured bacterium | reverse complement strand
CTTTAACGAGGAGACCCTGATTTGCTTCCTGTGCGATAGCGACTTGTTTACAGAGATCTTGTTGCTCTTGAATTAAGGTGGGGAGGTGCTGCATGGCTTCAGCGCTGCTGTGCAAGTGGTCCTGTACTTGCTCCATGGTGCTGCCCATGGATTGAAAATTTTCGCTCATCTCACCAATCAACGATTGCCGTTGTTCTTGTATTTCTTCACGCTCTTGTTCTTCAAGACGTTTATTCTTACGCTTAAATAGTCCACTAAGTCGTTTAAGAGACATGCACAACTCCAAGCAAAGATCATCAAGTGTTTTGGCTCTGTGACAAGTGACGTTTATACGCACGAGGCTTTCTATTGCGCGTTTAAATGCCGCCAACTTGCATCCCAGTTGCGCTGTAAACTAATTGACAATGAACAACTGTGCTGGCATGACGTTTGTTGTGTTGTCCTATCCTTGTCCTATCCTTGTTCTAAGCTTTCAGTTAGGTGTCAAATATGCTTAATTCCAACGATAACGAAGAGTCTGTTCCGGGCGAAGATGCACAGTCTGCTTCAACTGAGCAGCAGGGGGAGACTGCTGCGCCGCAATCTGCCGCTGATGCACAGTCAGGTGATACAGAGAAAACTGTGGCGGGTGCAGCCGATCAGGCGCCTCAAGCGCCACAGCCAGCAAAACCAGCAAAATCAAGCTCACGACGTTATACACCGCCGACCACTGCAAAGCGTCCGCAGACTGGGCTACGTACTAAGGATATTATCGCCCTGCTGTCCGTGATTGTCAGCCTGATGTTGGTTATCGGGTGTATTTTTTACATAGATAAAAAGGCTGAATCGACCAATTTTATTGAGCGTCAAAAACCGACGAGTGCTGAATTAAGTCCGATGTCTGTACCAGACCTAGAGCAGGCACCTGCTTTGCCCAATAAAAAAGATATTGAAACGTGGGATAAAAATGCGGAATGGGTCATTAACAATCCAGCTGAATTAGCGAATCAATTTAACGGTTTTAGCAGTATGTCCTTTGCATGGCTGCGCAAGCAGCTGGAACAGGATCGCGTCAATCCACCGAATCCACAGTATTTTGATGTAAATGATATTGTCATTGATGGCCTGAGCTTTGGTACGGCGACAGTGTTTGAGGGGGTCTTGGTGAATGCGAAGACTGCTGCGGTTGAAGGTGTGGAATCATGGCAGTGGATGACTATTGAAGCGGAAAATCAGCAGTTTCTTTTGGTGCTTGCTCCAGCATCGTTGGATCAATTTACCATTGGTAACAAGGTGACAGTGGTTGGGCGCAGTATGGGCCTAATCAAGTCTCCGGGCACGGCTAATGAATGGGTGCCATTAATTGGAGCCCGTAGTATTGCTGAACGTGACGAGTCCCTTGCGCCAGAAATCGCAGGACCGGCCATTGCACCAAAATTAGGCCATGTCGATGAGGCTGAATTATTTGCTGATATCAATGATGAGCGGACTATTCTTGAGTTACGTCCGTATTTCTATCTAATTGGCAAAATCAATCAAATTGACTCGTATGATGAAAATATTTATGAAGATGCCTTATCAGCAAATCAGTTGTCAGGAAAAATGCATGATAATCCATCTGCATATCGTGGTCAGGCATTTACGGTTGAGGGCCGTGTTCTCGATGTCTTTGAAGATACCACGGTCAGTCGTGAAAAGCCGTATAATATTAGTTCTGTTACCCGCATTATTATGTGGGCCCTGATTCGCGAGCCCTATAAAGTAAAGAATACCATCACTGGAGAAGAAACCGAACGCGTAGAGACCGTGCGTCACACCTATGAACTTGCAGTTGTTGGTTCGGTGCCCCCTTTAAGTGTTGGACAAATTATCCGCTGCACAGGCCGCTTTTTAAAGGTGCATGGCATACCTTTGGATAAAAGTTCAAACCGTGATGCAGTATTTGGTAAATTACAGAGTAAAAATTTCTACAGCAAATTCTTTGTAGTACCTCATGTAGAGTTGGTTGAAGATGAAAAAGATTCCTGGTGGGTAAAGGCTGCACTGACGCTGGTCATGTGTAGCTTTTTCTTATGTGTATTGTGGCTGTATTTCAAAGATGTCCGTAGCTCAGAAGAATACCGAACGCGCAGTCGCCATCGCCACCATAAGCAGGCTAAGAGTGAATCAGTTGCGGAAGCTTCTGAAGCAGCTGCAGCGCAGGCCGATACGGGGACTGCCGACGAGGCCGCTCGTACGCCAGACAAAGACGGTCTTGACTCATAGCGTGTAGGGCAAGTCTCAAACGAGTGCAGCCGGAACAATTATTATTAGCAGAAGTCGCTCTCGAACGTGCAGGGCAAGCGAGCTATACGTATCTCGTTCCTGATGATCTTAGTGCCCAATTGTGTGTTGGTGATTTGGTTACCGTTCCATTGCGTAATCGACGCGAACAGGGTTTTGTAACTGCATTAGGCATGAAGGACGCCCCTACTTATAAAGT
The DNA here is from genome assembly GCA_965366325.1 of uncultured bacterium. Classification (GTDB taxonomy): domain Bacteria; phylum Planctomycetota; class UBA11346; order UBA11346; family UBA11346; genus JANQLF01. The sequence goes on along the minus strand of CBDUFM010000650.1, from coordinate 154 downwards.
GCGTGCATTGGCACTGCCCAAACATCGCGTCTGTTTACCTGCTGCACTGATGCAGCTGGCTGACTGGGGGAGTCGCTACTATCGTTGCAGTATTGCGTCATTTTTAAATGCCATGGTGCCGTCACCGGTGCGCAAAGGCGTGGAAATGCAAAAA
>CBDUFM010000649.1:0-2618 GCA_965366325.1 uncultured bacterium | reverse complement strand
ACAAGAGGCCTTTGCGCAGCTGTCAAAGCCGCTGTATCTCTGCCTTGGAAACCACGATCTTTGGTCGCCAGCTACAGGTGCAGCGGGAGCGCGGGCGCAGTGGCTAACGCAGGCCCCGGCATTTTTTAATGCTGATGTTAATTTTACGATTCATCACGCCGACGCGCATGTGCATGTGTTGCCAAATCAATGGGGCGCAGATTACTATGAATGGACCACGGATCAGACGCCGAGTTTTTTAGCGGAACAAAAATCATTTATTGAATCAGCGTTGGCGCAGGAGCCTCAGAAAATCCATATCTTAGCGACCCATGCGCCACTGCGAGCCGTTGCCATCGACCAAGTCGGAACCGGTGTCGTGCGACATGAAGCAGCGGCTGATTTCATGGCTTATGTTGACGATTTGCGGGAGCGCTTTCCGCATTTGAAATTGGTATTAAATGGCCATACGCATATCAATATGCATGTGGAAGAGCGTGGCTGTCACTTTGTCGGAACGTCCTCATTTGTTGAAGCGCCCTTTGACTGCAAGCTATTTACGGTTGATGAATCTGGGCTGAGTATGCGTAGTCATTCCTTAGGTGACGACCTTGATTTTCAATGGACCTATGATTTTAATAAGACCCATATTCAGGGTCGCCCATGTGATCGAACTTTTTAGCGCGGGCTAAATCGGCTCTGAGTCTTAAGTTGCTGCTCTATAAATGTTTAGGTGTAAATGCTCCAGTTTTCGCGTCAAACTGATGCCCTCGGCATGCCTGACGCAGGATTGTGTGTGCTGTGTCTGCGGGTAGCGTGTCGGCTCCTAATTTTACTAGTTTTAGTAGGGGAATCCCGATGTTTATACTCAATTTTATCATGAAGATGATCAAGGTGCTAGGCTCTGAGACGAGTCCCGCTTCGATTGCAGCGGCTATGGTGCTTGGTTTGTTTTTAGGTTTGAATCCATTGTTTAGTATCCAGGCCTTACTGTGCCTCTTGGTGGTCTTGTTTTTCAAGGTTAATATTGGGGCTTGTTTATTTTCTTTAGCGATTTGGAAAGTGCTGTACATACTCGCAGCGGGGCTTTTCGGTAGTCTAGGAGCGACCGTGCTCGATAGCGAGGCCTTGGCGGGTTTATGGGCTAGCTTGTATAATTCCGTTTTATATTACACCGGTTTTTATCAGTCGATTGTTATGGGTGGTATCTTGGCATCGGCGGTTTTGTGTATACCGGTGTTTGTGCTAGCCTTACTTTTTGTGAAATATTATCGTCATAAAATAGAACCGATCATTCGCAATTCAAAAGTCGTCAAGGCAATTAAGGCCAGTAAATTGTATAAGTTATATGTGCGTCTGACCTCACCTTTGGGAGGAGCAGAATAATGCGTATATTCCTCTTTCTTCCGGATACAGCAGAATTAACAAGCGCCTTAGAGTCTTGCCGTAAAAAATATGCTTCACTGCCGTGGATCGCAGGTGACATGCCGGTGGCGGAATTGGTGCAACGTTTGCAGCAAGATGACTGTAAGCAGGGCTATGTGGTTGAGTCTTTTCCTAATACGCTAGAAGCCCTGAAAGAATTAGAAGAACAGCTGCGTGCCCAGGCGTCTAAGCCAAAGTTGGCAAAATTACCCTTGCATATTTACTGGGCAGGCAAGCCGAAAAAAGAAAACCGAGATGCGATCAAGGATTATCGGAAAGAGCATAAGGCAGCGGGGGATTATTTGCACGAGCACCGCCGCTTAGTGTCCTTTCTTAAACCAAAGAAATTGGCGGCTGCGTTTAAAGAGGCCAAAAAGCGTTCGAAGCCAGTGCAGCTTATACGTCGTGGTGTGGCTGTGGCAGCTGTCGCGGCCTTGGTGTTATTTGCGATCTTTTTTATATTCTTCCGTGATATGCTGATTAAATGCACGCTTGAAAGTCAAGGCGCGGCGTATTTTCAGGCCAAGGTTGATGTTGCATCCTTGTCGACTTCGGTAAGTGATGCTGGTTTGCATATAAGCGACATGGCTGTTGCAGATCACGCTGCGCCTATGCACAATGTTTTTGAGTTTAAGCAGTTGGATACAAGTTGGGATATTGCTGCCTTGAGCAGTGGTAAGTTGCATGCGGCATTATTAAAAATAGATGGATTACAATTTAATACCAAGCGTGCTGAATCAGGTGCACTTCCTCTAGTGGTGACGGAAGAGCCTGAGCTAGAGCCGATTGAGGATCTAAAGCCGTCAGAGGATGCTGATGAATCCAGTGATTTTGTCGAAGCGCTCAATAATACGATGGGTGATTTTGAGCCACCTAAAAAAGAGGATCTCGAGTCGACAAAGGCGATTAATAAACAGAAGGAACTTGCCGAACAACGACGTAGTAGTTTGGATGAAAAGGTTGCTGCCATAGATGTAGAAAAAAGTATAGCGCAGTCAAAACAGGCACTTGGGAATTTGAAAAGCATCAGCGTACTAAGTCCAGATGCCTCACAGGTTGAGGCGGATCTAGCCAAGAATGAACAGACCTTGGCCGTACTGCAGCAGGAAATTAGCGTGGATGTGGCGGCGATTACAAAGTCAGTAGAGGAGCTGAAAGAGTTTAAAGTCGATACCAAAGACTTGAAAAAGGCAAAGGAAATGGTCGATCAGGCC
>CBDUFM010000648.1:0-2620 GCA_965366325.1 uncultured bacterium | reverse complement strand
CATCGGCAAAAGATAATTGTTCGATATACAACTGCGGTTTTTCTACCACATACAATACATCGTGCTCTCGGCACCACGTTGATACTGGTTGCTCAAATGATTCACGAAACGCTTCAAACTTTAATCGGCGCACACGCTCCTGCACTTCTTTGTGACGAGGGTACTCCGCACAGTGCAAGGCAAGATAGGCATCATCCATCTCCTCTGCGTAACGCGCCTGATACTGCGCCGGCAACAAACGACTCCAATCGGGATGTATTTCGTCGACAAACCACGCAACGACATGTCGCATAGCATCACCCAAGGCCTGAACATAACGGTCTTGTGTATACTGCATAAACGCACGCATAGCTTCAGGATTACAAACATCTACATAGTGATTCCAATATTTATGATTATCGACATGTGATTGTACACTGGCACAGAGCAGATAGTCGCCTTCCGCTAATACACATTCTAAAACCGGAACTGGATCATGAGCAAAATATCGTTGCTCGGTATAATTACTTAAACCACCCTTAAAATGTGATTCGTTAGTGTAGGCAACGCCGACCTTCCCCTTTAAATCTATGGAATCGTCCCAGTGCTTTCGCCCCGCTCTGATAGGAACGGCCACACAATGCAACACTGCACCAACGGGCAAAGTACAAGAGATCTGGCCACCACCCGTTTCTTCCTGCCAATGCTGCAAACGTGTCGCCTGAAATTCAGGACGACCCATAGTCACTAGCCCACCTGCAATGCCAGCAGGATACGGAAACTCATCGTAGAGATGCGGCTGCAAGCCCAGACGCACACACTCGTGAATGGCCACTTTTATTAATTCAAAAAAACGCGGCGACAAATACGGCACCTGCATGCCTTGTCGTGGATGAATAAACACACCACGACAGCCTGCCGCTGCCATCTGCTCCAACTGCTGGGCAATAATCTCTTCCGTAAGGGGCGCATTCCAAAACCAAAATGGATGCATGCCAGGCTCTAAGTACTTGCTCATCCGTGTAGCATAAACAGATCAACGTCACGTTTAAAACAATTTAACCCACATTTATATCTTATTTTAATCTATACATGTATAAAATATATCATATATTAGTATTCGCTGTCATGCCCCTAGAACACAAACTACTCCTGCGACGACCAAGCATCGCCCGCCTGTTTCAACATTGCGGCATTGCCCTTATTCCGACTAAGGTGCCCAGTAAACCAAGCAACGCGCATTCCCATGACGTCCACGAGGCTGTCCTTATCCGCAAAGGATCACTACTCCACGACATCGCCGGCTACAAAATGGAATCGCGAGCCGATCACCTCGACCTCGTTCCCCCACATAGCATTCATCGCTACCAAGCCCGCAGCAAAGACGTCGAAATCATTAATATATTAATTGACCCCAAGCGTCAGCCACTATTTGCACAGACTGTCATCAATCAAAACCTCGCACAAAAATCTACGCGCATTTGTCAGATTGATCTCTCCAAAAGTAAATCCTTTTGGCCACACATCGATGGCATTATCGAAGAACAGCGCAGTCAGCAATACGCTTGGGAAAAAGCAATTCAATTACACGCTGAAAACTTCTTTCTTCACTGTGAACGAGCCATCCACAAAAAACACATCACCTGGTTCGAGGATCAGCGCAGTCATGGCATCAATCTCCGCTTCGAAGCGCTGCTACAGCGCATAGACAGCAACCCACAACAAAACTGGCGACTCGCCAAGATGGCCAAAGAATTAAACATCAGCAAAGAACATCTCTGCCGCCGTTTTCAGCAACGCTGTCAATGCACTGCACACCAATACATAAGCCAACGCCGCATAGAAATAGCCCAACAATTACTCCTACAAAAGCGCAGCGTCGAACAAGCCGCCATCCAAGCCGGCTTCACCTCAAGCCTAGCTTGCTACCGAGCCTTCAAGGCCCAGCTAAATCAAAGCCCCAAACAATGGCTCAAACAACAAGCATGATCTATGGTGTTGTGGATGTTCACGTGGCAGAGGCATCTTGCCTCTGTTTTTGTTGGTTGCTGATCCTTACGCTCAGAGGCGAGACGCCTCAGCCACTTTTTAAAAGCGCGTGTCCAAAGACGGCTAAAAAAATAGAACAACACCAACACATTTAAAACGGCAGCGGGGGCGCTTATTCAAGGCGCCGAAGGACGAAGTTTACTGGTGTAAATGAAGGTTTTGGGAACGCAGGAAGAATTATTATTCTCTAACTCGATCATCTAAAAATTGCAGCAGTGCGTAAGATTTATTATGCCCGCATGGGTGCTAGGCGCCGAGGAAGAGGTTCACTGGTGTGAATGATGATGAGGGAACGACGAAGATTGCGTGCTGCTGCAATTTTTAGACGAAGCCACTGCCGTGTTGTTGGCGATACTTGGTTGGGGTCGTATTGACATAATCCTTAAACCGCCGATGAAAATTCGATAAATTATTAAAGCCACTCTGTTCAGCAATCTGCGATATATCATCGTGACTACTGACCAGTAAGCGAATCGCCACATCCAAGCGGGCTTGCAAAACAATCTCCATTGCTGATTGATTAAAGTGCTTTGAACACGAGCGCGTAAAATAGGCAGAACTCACACCTGCCATCTCTGCCAAGGCAGCGACA
>CBDUFM010000647.1:0-2628 GCA_965366325.1 uncultured bacterium | reverse complement strand
CTCCAAGCTGCCATGATTAGCGCTGGATTTAGTCCGTATTGGCGACGCTATGGCGAAACCGTTAAGGAACTCCACCAAGACTGGCTCCTGCGTGAACAACGCAGCCAAACACAAGGGCTCGGATTATGGAACAGCGATACGCAATGGATGCTTGCACGCCAAGCTGAGCGCCAGTGGGGCAAATAAGGCCAGTCCCCACAACAGGCAGCCGATAATTCTCATAAAATATCCGTGGATAATCATGGTCTCTGAAGAGCTGCAGCCCTATAATCAGCAGCTCAGGAGACAGATATGGCCACCCTCGCCGCCACCACTACCCCACCATGCCCAAGCAGACGCGATTGCGTAAGTGATGAACAGGTCAACAGCTACCGCGAAAACGGATTCGTTAAAATCCCCGGCATTATCAGCAAAGCTGAGGCGGCCTTTTATCGCCAGGCCGTCATGGACTGCATCGAAGAACGCAACCGGACCCGTGACCCCAATGAAGAAATCATCATTGACCAATACGTCAATATCTGGCGTGAAAACGACAGCCTCAAACAGCTCACCTTACACCCCAATGTCAGTGCCGCAGCAAGCAAGCTCGCTGGCGTCGCCCTCCGTCTCTGGCATGACCATATTATCGCCAAACCACCCCATAACGGACGCCCAACCGAATTTCACCAAGACCAACCTTATTGGCCACACCAAAACTCAAGCCAACCCATATCGTGCTGGATTGCCCTCTGTGATGTACCGCAGAAAAAAGGCTGCATGAGTTTTATTCCTAAATCTCATAACATTACCGATCTCGAAGCACATTATCTTGGTGATGACAATAGCCTCTACGCCATTGCGCCAGCATTAGAATATGAACCAAAGGTCACTCTCCCGCTGCGCGCTGGTGACTGCACCTTTCACCATGGGCGCTGCGCCCATATGGCCAATGCCAATAACACTGATGATTATCGCACTGCCCATGTCGTCATTTTCATGGATCAAGCCACACAATTTTCAGGCAGCGGTCATATCTGCACCAATGATTTAGATCTCCAGCCAGGCCAAGCCTTAGACGACGAAGACATCTTCCCGAGCGTGCGCTAGGAGCACCCGCAGCACCGTCTTTTATCGCAGAGTAGACAGTTCCTGAGTGAGAACATACTTTTCACTCAGGTATTTTTATGAACCGCACTCTTATCGCTCTGATCATACTCATCCCCGTCCTCTGCACAGGGGCTTTTTTAGTCTATTTTTTACAAGCTCAAAAACCAACAATCGCTGACCATTCTGCGCAACGAAAAAAACTTCAACAGCAAGTACGCGCCCTGCCACCACAAAAAACTGCGTTTAAAAAAGGACGCCAGTGGATTGTGCATCTGCACGTGCCGAGCAATACTCCTGCCGCCTTTGCAGATTATTGTGAGCGCCTTTTAAGTTTAATTTTCAATCGAACAGTTGAAGGCTATGGCTCCTATCGCATCAACCTGGTCAGCACCGCCAGTACCCACGACGCGCTGCTTGCGGATATTTCAGACGACAAGATTGATATAACGGTTCAATACGGCAACACCCAGGCCGAAAATGATTTGCGCGCCGTACGTATTCCCGTGCTCCGCGGCATCGCTGGCTACCATGTCCTCCTCATCCCAGAGCAAGAACAGGACTCATTTTCTGCCATCCGTAATCTACAACAATTACAATCCTTGCAGGCAGGACTCATCGCCGAAAACCCCATACGCCCAGCTTTACAAGCAGCGCAATTGCCCATCCTCGCACACCCAAACAAAGAAGCTGTTTTAGATTTTATCACCAAGCACAAGCATGATGCATCAACGCCAACACAACAAGCTTATAGCATCATGCCCATAACTGACGCGTTTAGTGCACGCGAAGAGCTAGCACAGATTGCAGGCCTGCGTATCGAAAAACAACTCTGCCTCGTGTGCCCGAACCCGGTCTATTTTTATGTGGACAAGCAAGACAGCTTGCTCCACGAGCGCTTGCAGGCTGGCTTTGAACAGAGCCTCTTTGATGGCAGCTTCGAACGGCTCTTCAATAAATTTTACACCGAATGTATTGATTGGGCCCTCCTTGACGGACGCCGCATGCTGCGCATTCCCAACCCGTCACTGCCTGCCGAAACGCCTTTCCAGCAGCGCAGCTGGTGGTACGAGCCAGATGGTCTGTAGCGAGCCGTCAGTCCAAATGACCTAGGGGCGAGCCCCGCCCTGTCTAAGCACAGCAACACAAACAGTGTTTCCATATCAACTTATGACATCATACCTGTATCAACACAGGGCCTCAGCACATAAGACAGGCACTTTTTAAACAGTTGATATTTGCGGGATTTAGCATATTTATGAAAACAGTTAATATGTATACAAAAATATATAGGCTATGCGCTTAGTATATGCATAGTCCATAAGCCCTTATATATATTGATCTTAAAGGCACTCATCTTTTGATACGAAGATAAGAAAGATTGAAAGCGTCAAACAACCTAGTACCTTAAGAACACGTTAACACCAACAACGAGAGTAGTGAGAATTGTCTATGCCCTGGGAAAGTCGGCCGGTCATCCTAAGCCAAGAGCAACGTGAAGAGCTGAAGCAGGTAGCCAACAGCAAAACTGCCAGCGAAAAAGAA
>CBDUFM010000646.1:0-2636 GCA_965366325.1 uncultured bacterium | reverse complement strand
CATTTCCGTTATTTATTTGAAGAAATTAGACCTGAAATAAATCAGTATTTCGTCGAATCTAATACTGACGGCGTACCCTATAGCCGCGAAAAACGCTCCATGGTTTATCAACGCGCAAAAGGTGCACTCGATACGCTACCCTTTGGCACCCAGTACGATGTCTACCAAGATGGCTATGAATGGGTCAACCATTCCGTTTGTCCAGCACACATCGATGCCAATGACCTGCGCGTTACCGTTGGTGGCCCCGATTGCACCCAGCCCTATTCAGCATCAATTTTTAACATCAGCGCCATGAGTTATGGTGCTCTCAGTAAAAATGCTGTTATGGCCCTCAATCAGGGAGCCAAGCTAGGTCGCTTTGCACACAATACTGGTGAAGGTGGCGTGAGCCCCTACCATCAACAGGGTGGTGATTTAATCTGGCAAATTGGAACCGGGTACTTTGGCTGCAGAAAACCAGACGGTAGTTTTGATCCCGTCAGCTTTGCCGCCTGCGCCAAACAAGACAGTGTCAAAATGATTGAATTAAAAATCTCCCAAGGTGCCAAACCGGGGCACGGTGGCATTTTACCTGCCTCTAAAGTTAATGCGGAAATTGCTCAGATTCGCAAAGTACCAATTGGCAAAGCAGTGCTCTCGCCACCGGGACATAGTGCCTTTGAAACGCCGGTTGAGTTACTAGAGCTAATTCAAGAAATGCGCACCTTGTCAGGCGGTAAGCCGGTTGGCTTTAAATTGTGCATCGGCAAGCGCCGGGAATTTCTAGCCATTTGTAAAGCCATGCTCGAAACCAACATTACGCCAGATTTCATTTGCATTGATGGTGGTGAAGGCGGCACAGGCGCAGCGCCACTTGAATTCTCCAATCACATAGGCTGCCCCCTCAGCGAAGGACTTATATTTGTGCACAATGCCCTCATTGGCATTGGCAAACGAGATGACATCAAAGTCATAAGCGCCGGGAAAATTGCTTCTGCATTTGATATGATAAAACGCCTCGCGCTTGGTGCAGATATATGTTACTCAGCACGTTCCTTCATGTTGGCGCTCGGCTGTATTCAAGCGCTCCGTTGCAATCATAACAACTGCCCCACTGGTGTTGCCACGCAAGATGCAAGCCTCGTTCACGGGCTCGTTGTTGCTGAGAAAAATAAGCGTGTCGCTAAATATCACGAAAAGACTATGGAGAGCGTAGCCGAAATGTTAGGCGCTATGGGCATACATAGAGCCGAGGACCTACGCCCCTGGCATATCATGCGTCGCATAGATAATATTAGCGTACAACACTATGGCGAAATCTATGATTACCTGAAAGAAAAAGATCTTATTCAGGCAGAGGTCCCCAAGTCATTTGAACGTGCATGGAAGGCAGCGTCAGCACATAGCTTTGATTATAATGGCCCCGCTATCCATACACGAAAATATCACTTACCAGCAAAACCAGACCAGTAAGGATAAGCATACTGCCAAAGAAGAGGCTACAGCGTTTCGCAAAAACACGTTCCTGTCCATGTGCCCGATCGATTGACTGAACACTGCGTAAGACAACCCACAGCAAGACGAGTAATGGCGTCAACACACCTAAGCCATAACAAAGGGCCACTATATACACGGCCTCTTGGCTTATAGCCAGCGGCAGCAATACACCGAAAAAGAGTGCCGCAGTTGCTGGACAAAATGCTAAGGCAAAAAAGAATCCCAATAATGCAGCTCTAGCAATATGTGGCTTGCGCTTCTCTATCTTGGCCCAATACGTATCAAACTGCGATTGCTGCCATGATAATAAACCCGTCTGCATCATACCCACCAGTATGAGAACTGGCCCCATAAAGTGCCGACTAAAGCTCTGGGTCATCCGCGCCAATTCATCAAAGGCCAGAAAACCCTGCGCCAAGACAGTTACCAATAGCATCAAACACAGCACATAGGCGGTAATAAAAGCCAGCAAATACAGCACACGTTTGCTTGAGTACGTAGCCCACGATGACAGCAATGCAAACATCGTCAGATTGGTACTCAAAGGACAGGGATGTAAAGCCGTACCAAGACCAATCAAATAGGCCGTCGTAGCGCAAACCAATAGCTCATTCATAGCGAGCACGCAATTCCATAACCTTTAGCTTCAATACATCTTGCAGCGCCGCTTCATCATTAAGCAAATCCCACGCCTCGCTAATCGTTTGTGAGGCAACAATTTCGCCATCCTTAAGCGTGAAGACCACAATGGCACTGGTAAATAAATCAAAATGTTGAAACATATATTTAATGGGTGCACGCTGCATATTCAGGTCACGAAACACAATCGTTGGGTCATCGGCGAAATACGTTTCTTTAACAGTGATTGCCGCTGATTCCATATGCAAACACATAGTACAGCGCTTTTGTTCGCGGAAGAGAGCGATTACTAATTCCACTTGGTTATCAATAGCCAAAGCATCGTGCAATGCAGCCATATCAACGCTTTGGGCATGCACGCTCATGTCTTGCTGAAAGCGCATGGTCCCAAACAGCATTCCCACTAACACGCATGCTAAAAGCGTACATGTAATAATTCCGCGCATGATTGAACGCGTTGATGACAAATAGGGTCGCAGCTGCTTCAAAAGATGGGCACGAAAAGCAGTGTCCTGCAC
>CBDUFM010000645.1:0-2638 GCA_965366325.1 uncultured bacterium | reverse complement strand
CACAGTAGCGCAACGCCAGCATCAGTATTAAACTGCCATTTTCTCGTTATAGTACTTAATGAAATGTGGCAGTGCTATTTCTGGTTCCACTAACTGGTCTTGCCAAATTTTTTCCCATTTAAAACTGACCCAGCCGTCGAAATCGGTGCCACCAAGTACCTTAAAGGCTGCCGCAAGGTCAACGCCACCCTCTCCAGGCAAGGCGCCTTGATGAGAACCATCATCGTTCCACTGTACATCCGAGCAGTACATTTGCAGGCTATGTTCTTTTGCCTGACTCATGGCGTAGTCCCAGTCTTCTTTCATTAATTTACAATGATCAGGTGAGAAACACATCCCAAAACGATCACGACTGGTTGACTGGGTTAACTGCACTCCTTGTGCAAAGGTATACGAGCCCATGTGATTCTGTAAAACAATTCGCACATCACTGTCATCACCATCTAAAACCTGTTGCAAGACTTTAGCGCTTTCTTGAATATACGCCTGCTCATCGCCGTATTTATCTATCGGTCCACCAAAGATACGCATACCTTCTGCGCCAAGTTTCTGTGCAATCTCCATATGGTGACAGATATCATCATACATGGCCTGCCAGCTTTTCTTATCCTCAGCATTGCCGGTTTTATTATAACATAATAAACTTGGAACAGCGATGTTATTATCTTCGCAAGCTTTGCGCAAATCCGCAATATGGCTATCTGGTGAATCAACTTGAATTTCACCTTTCACATGATGCACCCGCATATCAACGCCAGCATAACCATATTCAACCGCTGCTGCGATAGCTTCAAAGCCATCTTTTTCGGGCGTACCCATTGTCGTAAAACTTAATCGTGCCATGTCATGCTCCGTTTATAATTGAATTAGTTAAAAATGCTATTTATGGTAAAACAATATCATTAAAAGTAGCGACGACTCGATGCCGTTCACTACTGCACATGTTTTCTTCGCGCTGCACATGCCAGGTCTGCATGCCGGCATCCTGTGCCGCATCCAATTCAGCTATGATATCGGATAAGAAAATAATGTCCTGTGCCTTGTCGCTGGCATCATCGCTTATGGCTTGTGCTATAGCCCGGTAACTCGCCACGTCCTGCTTCGGCCCCGTTGTTGTATCAAAATTCCCTAGAAATAAACCACGCATATCACCAAAGCAGCTATAATGAAAGAAAAGCTCCTGCGCATAAATTGAACCCGAGGAATACACATAGAGTGGGATACCCGCTTGATGCCAGTCCGTTAGTTTTTCAAATGCATCCGGATAGACATGGGCCTGATAATCACCACGCTCGTAACCCAGTTTCCAAATATGTCCTTGCAGGGCTTTTAAAGCAGTTTGTTTTTCATCTGCCGCGATCCAATCAAGACACTGCTGCACGACGGCGTCGTTGCTTTTTAAATGGCATTGTTGCTTAATGGCAGTGATAATTTCAGCTATTTTCTGATCCTGGGCATGTGCCTGCACGAAGGCTGGCAATGATGTAGCCGCGTACGGAAACAGGACGTCCTTAACGAAACTAATAGAACTCGTGGTGCCCTCGATGTCTGTGACAATACAGGTCATCTAGCCCTCAAAGCGATTAAAGTTATCGGCAATATCCGAGCCAGTGAAATGCGCCACCCACCCAGCTTGATCAGTAAACATACGAATGCATGCAAATGATGGCTGTGCTCCCATGTCAAACCAATGCGGCACACCCGCGGGCACAGAGATAAGATCCCCCTGATTGCATTCCACTTCGTAAACCTTGCCCTCAACATGCAAAGAAAACAAACCGGCACCCGCAACAAAGAAACGCACTTCATCTTCGCTGTGCGTATGTTCACTTAGGAATTTTTTTCGGAATGCATCTTTTTCTGGATGATCTGCGTTTAAACTCACCACGTCTACGCTTTGAAATCCACCGGCTTTCATGATCTTATCAACATCATTTTGATAAGCGGCAATAACTTCATCCTGCGCTGCTCCAGCTGCTAATGGCTGTGTACAGCTCCATTGCTCGAAGCGAACGCCAATTGCAGATAAATGTTGAGCCATCTCAGACTGATCGGCAGTTTCGAGCACAACATTGCTGACATCGTCTTCAGCACACACTTTTAGATAACTCATTTTACCTACCCTCTTTTATTTCTGCAAAGTAATTTCAGTTAATTGACATGAGAGCATATATTCCAAGGCCTCTAAATGTCGCCAACAGTCATTCATCGTTTTGCCCCAGACATACAAGCCATGACCGCGAATAATGTAAGCCTTTATATCTGGGCTACGCTGACAGTGGGCGTCTACCACTGCGGCCAACGCTGCAATGTCTTGCGTATTGTCAAACAAAGGGATAGGCAAGGTTGTTTCATGTGTGCGCACGCCGGAGAACGCCTTGGCTATCTCATAGCCCTGCAATTCCAAAACAGACACATCTGATAAATAGCGTGATATAATCGTCGCTTGTGGTGAATGCGTATGCAGCACTGCACCGCATTCAGAAAAACGATTATACAGCTGTGTATGCAATAAGGTTTCGGCTGATGGTTTACCATCCGTTAATGGCGCGCCCTGATTATCAATGGCCATAATCCCATCAACCGTTAAAGCGCCTTTATCCAAACCTGAACACGTGATGGCCACTGCATCTGCACT
>CBDUFM010000644.1:0-2645 GCA_965366325.1 uncultured bacterium | reverse complement strand
ATGTGTCGGCAGTGGCGTATCAAAGTACTGATGTGCAGTTCATCTGCTTCGATAATGGGTTTATCCATTTTGTGTAGGAGTATATTAAAGATTGACGCCATGAGGTATTGCGCGCTTGAAGGGTCGCTTTGAAGAAAATGTTGGCAACTTTGTAGCAAAGCATTGAGGTGTTTAATGTCGATCCCAGCGTAGCACATATAATGGCTGGTAGATTTGCGATCAGTATTGTTGGGATTATACAAGGCGCTGAGGATGCGTAGGTGTGTATTGCTGGGCATGATAACGATCGATAGAAAATTGTCCTGCGCATCCATTTTAAAAATTTCACCATGCGGTACGCCTGGGGGGATGATGCCTATCGAACCACTGTGCAGGTCAAATTGGGATGTTGGAAAACTGAATGCATTGCAGCCTGCTAGTTGAATGAATATTTCGGGGTGTGCATGAAAGTGCATCTGTGGCTGCTGCTGGTAGAGCACATTGCGCGGGGCGGCCAGTAGCGGGACACTGCTCTGTAAGAGTTTCTGTTGCCAGCTGTGTAGGCAGGGGCGGTAGTCGCAATACGCATCATCAGCCGGGAGTGTAAAGCTGCTCATCGTTGTGGCTCTCCAGTAACGCTGCGGCTTTGAGCGGCGGGAAAGCCCCAGAAGTGTAGATAACTTGTATTCATGCGCCTATAATAAAGAAAATTACTATATATCCACGTTTCATTCTAAGTATAATGCTAGCCACAGATTAAGGAGATGAGTCAATGATTAAATTAGCTATTGTAGGTACCGGTGGCATGGGCAATGCCCACGCAGCCAGTTATGCGGCAATTCCAGGTTGCAAAGTGCTTGCGGCTGTGGATGTGGATCGTGCACGTGCCGCGGCTTTTGCCAAAAAACACAAGATTCCAGAAGTCTACACCAGCGTTGCTGAATTACTGAAGCAGTCTGATTTTGATGCAGCATCTGTGGTGACGCCAGATGCGTTTCATGTGACGTGTGCTTTGCCATTGGTGAAAGCCGGCAAGCACGTGCTCTGCGAGAAGCCCTTGGCGCCCGTGGCGCAGGAGGCTAAGAAATTGCTGCGTGCGGCGGAAAAATCAAAAATTATAAACATGGTGAATTTTTCTTATCGAAACAGTGCAGCCTTGCATAAAATACAAGACTTGGTCGCAAAAGGGAAGCTGGGCCGCATTATGCATTTCGAAGCCCACTATTTACAAGCGTGGGTAGCAGCGCCGGTTTGGGGTGATTGGAAAACGCAGCCAGCGTGGTTGTGGCGCTTGTCGAGTAAGCACGGCAGTAAGGGTTCGCTTGGTGATATCGGCGTGCATATTGTCGACTTAGCCACCTATGCGTGTAATGATTCGGTAAAAAAAGTGAATGGCCATTTAAAAACCTTTTCAAAAGCCAAGGGTGAAAAGATTGGCGAATATATACTCGATGCGAATGATTCGTCATTTATGCGCGTAGAATTAGCAGGTGGTGGCATGGGTACTATTAGCACCACGCGCTGGGCGACTGGGCAGACCAACTCATTAGCCTTATCACTTTATGGTGACAAAGGGGCAGTACGGCTCGACTTGGATAAAGATTACGCGTCGTTTGAGGCGTGCTTGGGACGCGATACCAAAACGAGTACGTGGAAGAAAATCACCTGTAAACAGACACCGAATATGTGGCAGCGTTTTATTAAAAGCATAAAGACGGGAGGTAATGACGCCTCTGATTTTGAGCGCGGCTGGCAGGTGCAAAAAGCACTAGATGCATGTATTGCATCAAGTGATTCTGGTAAAACGGTAACGCTAAAATAGGAGATAGTTATGAGTGAAACAATAAAAGTAGGTACCTTGGTCGGCTGTGGTGGATTCGCGCCGGAGTATATCAAACAAATTCAACATCATGGTTTTGAATCTTATTCTATAACCTTTTGGCAGCAGATTGGTGATTGTGATCTAGCTAAGCTGGCGGATGAATTAAAAGCGGTATTGAGTGAATCGGGTGCTGTCATCTCGAGTCTGGGTATTTTTGGAAATCCACTGGAAAACGGCGAGCTCGATCAGAAAACCTTAGCCGCTTGGGAAGCGTTGATCGATAACGCTCATTTATTCGATACCGATATTATCGCTGGATTTACAGGGCGTGTACGTGGCAAGCCCATTCATGAAAGCATACCGCAGTTTAAAAAAGTATTTCAGCCCTTAGCGGATCGCGCCGGTGAAAAGGGTCTGCGTCTTGCTTTTGAAAATTGTGATATGGGTGGTACTTGGCACGATGGTGATTGGAATATTGCCCATAATCCCGTTGCTTGGGAATTGATGTTTGATGCGGTGCGCAATGACAATATGGGTTTAGAGTGGGAGCCTTGCCACCAGATGGTGAGCCTGATTGATCCGCTACCGCAATTAAAGCAGTGGGTGTCAAAAGTATTTCATGTACACGGTAAGGACGCGACGATTCATTGGGATGTGATTAAAAAGTATGGCATCCATAGTTCTCTGCACGCAGACCCCAATACGGAATTGCCGGTACAGTTAGCACCATCGTTTGTTGAGCATCGAACGCCCGGCTTTGGTGACAGCAATTGGTCTGATATTATCACAGAGCTGCGACGTGGTGGGTTCAAAGGTAGTATTGATATCGAGGGCTGGCATGACC
>CBDUFM010000643.1:0-2645 GCA_965366325.1 uncultured bacterium | reverse complement strand
GTGCAAGGCGTCGGCGCTCAACCTGCAGGTGTGGGGCGGTCTTATTCTACGCTTTATGGTGATGGCGCATTTTTGAGTGCAGCGGTTCAGGTCTCCAAAATGGCACCTCTGGTCATACCTGATATACCTGAATTGAAGGCGGGTGGCTAATATGTGCAAACAGACATCGTTGGATAATACGCATAAACACCTATATATACAAGGATTAGGATATATTTCTTGAAGTCAGCCTGGATATTTTTTGCTTGATTTTTTAGTTTAGTTTAATATAAACCAAAGTTAACAAGAAGAGGCTAGTGTAGCCTGGAGAGTTTCTGTGAAACGAACAATGAACGCTATAAACACCATCTGTGCACTCTGTGCACTCTGTTTACTGGTGCCTGTCGCATGCGCAGTCGAAAAATCCAGTAATGCTGATGGGATATTTACACCAATGCTCAGCAAAGACATGCTCGATTTGAGTCAGACATTGGCTTACCCCGGTAAAGTGGGTCTTGGTCGCAGCGGTGCATTTTTGCGTTTAGGCAAAATGGACCACGAGCGCTGGGAGCCGAAAAAGAGCGAGCAGCCTGGTGAGGCTCATTATGTCATCGTGTTTAAAGAGCCTCGTACGGTTGGGACATTGGTGCTCAATGGTCAGCATGATTTATATTATTTAAAAAATGGTGGAACACCGGATCATAATGACCCCGATCAGTGGGTGCCTGTTGCGTACCCTGGATTGGAAAAAGATAATTTACGCACGATTCCATTTCCAAACGAAGTGAAAACGCAAGCGCTGTTGTTAAAAGAAGAGATGCGTGCAAATGCATCGGGAACGTTTGAAGACCGTATGTACCTTGCAGCGCCTTTTACTGCGCGTTTTGTCAATGTGGCCCCACTTGCTGATGTTGCGGTTAGTTCAGCGCCACCACCACAGACAGGTTTCCGGCCCAATCCCTTATTAAATAAACCAGGTGCACTCAATGATGCAACGCAAGGCGTTACCTGGCGCAACGCACGTCGCGATAGCGATTTAAGTAGCGCAGAGCCAGAGTGGGTGACCTTGGCATGGCCGAGCAAACGGAGCCTGCGTGGTTGTTCATTAGTTATGCGTAGTGGTGGTTTTGGACGCGCCCAGGTCCAGTATTTTACCGGAAAAGGTGACATCGAGGACGCAATAGAACAAGATTGGAAAACGGTTAAGGAGATTGTTGCTAGTCGCGGGTGGCGACCACATATCTATGAATATTACTGTGATTTTGGTAAGCAGATAAAGACAAGCGCTTTGCGCGTGTTGGTAACCGAAGGCTTACCCAAGGACCGTGCAGAGCGCGGTGAGGGCGCAGACCTGAAAGCGGTTACGCTTTCGGAAGTCATGGCTTTTGAGGACTTAGGTTCAGCGGCGGCTCCCACGAAATTAATTAAAGAGGAAAAGCCTGACGGCGTGGTGCCGATTGCTTTTACCATGCCCAAGAGCGGCAAGGCAACGATACAAATTCTCAATGAAGCAGGTGAGGTTGTTAAAAATATTGTAAATGGGGTGTCCTATGAGAAGGGTGAACACACTATTTGGTGGGATTTAAGCTCAGTAGAAGATTATTGGGCTCCATTTTCTCCAGTAGGTGACCGCTATTTAAAACCACGTAAGCACTGGCGGCCAATGGTTCAGTCAGGGAAGTATTCATGGCGTGGAATTTGGCATCCTGGTTTGTCGCTGTCCTACAAGCATTCGTATTATCCAGAGAAAAAACATGGTCTACCATGGATTACCGCCGATAAAACGGGTGGTTGGCTTGCCGATCATGCAGCGCCATTAACCATGGTGCGTACTGGTGACACGATGTGGGTTGGCACATTTTGCGAGAGTGGGCATGCAATTCTAGAATCAGACCTCGATATGAAAAAATTATGGGGTGATGCTCGTTTATATCTAGCGTGTCCGCGGGTTATGACCGTGGATGATCAGTATGTCTATTTCTTATCGACCAGTGGCTGGTCAGGTAATAACATTGTCATTATTCAGATTGATCGAAAGACAAAACGCTGTCGCCGCATTATGCGTCAAGCCTATAAAAGTAAAAAGGATCATGGTGACGATGCAGATCCTATGAACGTGCTTGGTTTTGCTGTCCGTGGTAAAACGGCGTATATTAGCAATCGCGCCACTAACGCCTTACAGATTGTGGATATCAGCAAAAATCTAGCAGCTCCATGGCGCGGATTTGCTTGGAACACAGTCAAGAAAACGTTTGATGATGAAACGATGACGGTTAGCAAGACTATTACCATCGATAAGCCCGGTCGCATTCGCCATTATGATGATCAGCATTTAGCAATTGTTTCTGACAAAAGTGTTGTTTTGTATAATGTGAAAACGCATGCAATAAAACCGTTGATAGGCGGCCTGGTCAATCCAATGGGATTAGCGATTGACGATAAAAAGCAAGTATATGTTGGGGAAATGGAGCCCGAGCATGTAGTGAAGGTCTTCTCGCGTAGTGGCAAGCTCTTGAGGACTATTGGCAAGAAAGGCCCTCATTTATTGGGCCGTTTTGACAAACAAAATCTAGAGAGCCCATCTGGTGTAGAGGTCGATGCGAAGGGTAATGTATGGGTTTGTGAGAATAATTATGAGCTCAAACGAACCAGTGTGTGGAACCAGA
>CBDUFM010000642.1:0-2651 GCA_965366325.1 uncultured bacterium | reverse complement strand
GCATCGACAACTCAAAAATCAGTGAACAAAACAAGCAGTCCAGCAAAGCACTCATTAGCAATTACCTAACAGCCTTTAACAATTTATATGCACAAGACACAGTTATCACCAAACAAATTGCCCAGATGCGCGAAGCCGTTCATGCCATAGAACAAGACATTGTTCATATCAGCGAAATAAATGCGAGCCCCAAAGTCATTGCACGTACACGGAAAAATGCTGAAAACCAAATGCTAACCAGTATGTCCATTGGCATTGCCGCTGCCATCGCCGGGTTGGTCATTGCCATTATTCTCGCACGCTCAATTACCAAACCAATTAAAAACACAATTCAAGTCCTAACCAATAACGCCGACAGCGTCAATAATGTCTCCCTAGCCATGCAGCTTACCAGCCAAGAACTTGCAGAAGGTTCAACCGAACAGGCTGCCAGCCTAGAAGAATCATCCGCTGCCCTTGAAGAATTAGCGGCACAAGCCGTCGGCAATAGTCAAGTCGCACAAGCAACAAAAGATTTGGCTGCTACGATTTCTTCTAATTCGGTTAAAGGCTCAGAGGCCATTGCTGATTTGGGTAAATCAATGACACAAATTAGAACCTCAACTGAACAGACAGCAGGGATTATCAAAACCATTGATGAAATTGCCTTTCAAACTAACTTACTGGCATTAAACGCAGCGGTTGAAGCTGCGCGCGCTGGTGAAGCTGGTCGCGGCTTTGCCGTGGTTGCAGAAGAAGTGCGCAGCCTAGCCCAACGCTGTGCAAATTCAGCGCGCGAGACCACTGAGTTGGTGGAAACCGTACGCAATAATGTGGTCACCGGAGAAGACATCAGTAAAAATGTCGAATCTACCCTCCTAGTCATCATCGAATCCATTTCGACTATTAATGATAAAGTCAATGAAGTAGCCGTTGGCAGCCATGAACAAAATCAAGGCATTCAACAGTTACGTATTGCCGTAGAAGGCATCAATGAAGTGACACAAATAAATGTCACCAAAGCTGAGGAATCCGCTCATATTAGTTTCAGTCTTTCCGAACAATCCGAGCAACTCAATGCCGAAATTAAAAAACTGGAAGGTATTGTTGGACGCGAACTACACGCATCCAATGAAACAGCTGCACCTGCAGTGCAGCATGAGAAAAATTTACACCACGTCGATACCAAGCGCATTGGCCACAATGCCTAAGTAAACTCAGCAGCTTAACCAGTATAGATAGCAGACAAACATAGCGGCTACATCGTAATGATGCAGCCGCTGTCTTCATTCAAAGAGACTAATCGGTATCTTATAAACATACTTGCGGCGTTGGCAGGCTTGATCGTCTCTCGGTAGAGATGGTTTATGCGCATCCTCTGGCATAAACACCGCAAGTTGCTGTGGGAACACAGCAAAACTAATGACTGCTTGCGCATCGTTGGGCTCTTCAAAAAACACTAAATCATTGTCCGCCAGCAAGTCTTCGTGCACAACTAAACCGCTGCGTTGGGTCCACTGCATGCATTCACCCGCCCCCTCAATAACAAGTTGCAGATCAACATAACGATCATGGGCTTCAAAACGTGCCGACTCAAGTTCGCGGGTTAAACCGTCTTCTACATTGACGAAACAGCCGTGATCCAAGTCCACCCTGCCTAGGGGCCAATCGTAGTGCGTCCCATCGGCTAGACTGTTATGCAAGAGCTCCGCTACAGCTAGCGGTAGGTCCAAGTTATTTAAATGACATAATCTCATAGACTCAGAATCCGCTGCTAACGACCCTACGCAAGTCACTAGCGCGCAGAGCCTAGCTCACGATACCAAGCGAACATCGATTGTTCACCAATAAATTTGTCGATCTTCGCGCGTATGCACGGCACTCTGCTCATCATAGGCATTAAACTCAATACTGATCCCGCTTGGATCTTTGCACCACAAGGCCCAGCTACCATCTGAGGCCTGTTTTTTATTAAAACAATCAACACCACGTTCACGCAACAATGTCTCAGTATCATCAATATTGTCCACTTCAAAACACAGGTGTTTTATCCCAGCGGCCTGTTCCAGTGGTTTTTCAGCCAAGCGAAAGGCCTCGATATAACTACGGTCATCGACACGCAGCATAATACCGAAACGCTCGCCACGACGTATATAATTAAAGTGGACGCTGAGCCCCAATTGCTCACAGTAAAAACGTTCGGTTTCGTCTAGGTCGACAACATCTATACAAATGTGGCTCAATGCGCGAATCATAGCTACCCCTCTTAAAAAAACAGCCGATCTCTTGTACACCAGTACAGAAGATCGGCCATCACTGTCTCCATGTAAAGCAGAGTTTAGATAACGCCGTCAAACAAAACCGTCGACAGGTAACGCTCACCACTATCGGGCAAGATTGCAACGATCGTTTTACCAGCGTTTTCTTCCTGCTGGGCAAGTCGCAGCGCAGCAGCAACCGCAGCACCAGAACTGATACCGCAGACTATACCCTCTTCCGCGGCCAATTTTCGTGCAACAGCAATAGCTTCCTCGTCTG
Organism: uncultured bacterium; assembly: GCA_965366325.1. Taxonomy (GTDB): domain Bacteria; phylum Planctomycetota; class UBA11346; order UBA11346; family UBA11346; genus JANQLF01. Next base: position 134 of record CBDUFM010000642.1, on the reverse strand, counting down.
AAACTTGTTCAGTGCCGTCTACAACACTGAGATCTAAATTATCTGGAATAAACCCAGCACCAATGCCTTGAATTTTATGCTTGCCGGGAACTAATTCTTCACCGGCACGATTTTGCGTAATCACTGGACTCGCA
>CBDUFM010000641.1:0-2666 GCA_965366325.1 uncultured bacterium | reverse complement strand
CATTTGTTGAGGGCGATGAATATATAGCGATGGGTGATGCCGCGACTATTCAAGACGATGGCCGTTTTATCCTCAAGCAGCGCGTTGATCGTTTGGTGAAAATTGAAGGCAAGCGCATTTCATTAAGTCAAATCGAGCAGGCGCTCGCTGAACATGAAATGATTGAAGAGGCGCATTGCTTAAAACTTGCTGGTCATCGAGAATATATTGGAGCAGTGCTCGTACTGAGCGAACTGGGCCGTGCTTACGTGGCCGAACATAGTAAGCGTGAAGCACACAAGGCATGGGCAGCCTCCTTAAGCAAGCATATTGATGCAATAGCTATTCCACGAAAATGGCGCCATGTTGAAACGATGCCCACAAATACTCAGGGAAAAACAAGCCTGGCATCCTTGTTAGCACTATTTGAGTGTGAACAATTATGAAGCGCGCATTAGAAGTCGCCGCAGAGAAACAAAAAGATTATCTGTGCATCGAGTTGGAGATGCAAGATGAACTGGAATTTTTCCAAGGACACTTTATCGGCAATCCAATTGTACCAGGAGCGACTTTATTGGCTTGGGTCGTAGACTATGCCAGTGAACATAGGCAGACAGCATTGTATGCGCAAGGTATGCGCAAAGTAAAATTTCAAAAGCCTATCCAAGCAGGTCAACGCCTGCGTTTGGCAATTCAGTTTGATGAGCAACAGCGCCTTACCTTTACTTATAAAGATAGTGATGAGCAATTGTACGCGAGTGGCATTATAGATCTTGCGAGGATGCCGGTGGATGATCAAGATGTTTAATCCCTGCGTGCTTATTCCTGTATATAATCATGGCGGCACTTTGCCCCTTGTTTTAGATGAATTAAGCAGTTTAGCTATTCCGGTCATTGTGGTAGACGATGGTAGTAATGCAGAGACCAAGCAGCAGATTGAGCAGGCGCAGGAGCAGTACCATTTCGCCTTGGTAACATTGGCAGAAAATGGCGGAAAGGGTGCAGCGGTAAAAGCAGGACTCCGAGAAGCGCAACGTCAGACTTATTCGCACGCCCTGCAAGTGGACGCTGATGGCCAACATGATTTAAGCAAATCGCAAACTTTATTACACTTTGCACAAACTTGGCCAGGCTCTGTGGTCAGCGCCCAACCTATTTACGGCGCGGACGCACCTTTTATTCGCGTCTATGCACGTTATTTATCACATGTCTGGGTGTGGCTGGAAACCTTGTCCTTTGAAATAAGTGAAACTATGTGCGGTTTTCGTGTATATCCAGTCAGCGATGCAGTCGCTATTATTGATACGGCGTCGATTGGTAACCGTATGAGCTTTGACACGGAAATATTAGTGCGTCTTCACTGGCGCGGTCTTCCTGTGATCATGTGTCCGGTTGAGGTGCGCTACCCTGAACAAGGTGTCTCGCATTTTCGCATGGTCCATGACAATGCGCATCATGTGTGGATGCATGTTAAATTATTAGGCTGTATGCTAATTCGTCTGCCGGTTTTGATTGCGCGAAAGTGCAAGCGTGCTGAGCGTCCAGACGAGCATAGTCGTCATTGGTCTGAACAAAATGAGCGCGGTAACAGTCTTGGCTTGCAAACCTTGATGACCCTGTATCGCGTGTTTGGTATGACCTTTATTCAGGCGCTTTTATTACCTGTGACCCTGTATTTTGTAATCCAACATCATATCGCGAGGCAAAGTTCGCAAGCGTTTCTCAAGCGTGTTCAAGCACAGCGAGCAGCGTTGGGTTTATCCGCAATGACAGTGAATAGGTTTTCAACCTTTCGGCATATTTACACGTTTTCACTGGCTACGTTTGAAAAAGTGAGAGCCTGGCACGATGAGCAGATAAACCTGGATATAAAATTTCCTAATCGCCCGGAGATGCAACGCCTCAAAGCCTCTGTGCGTGGAGGGCTTATTATATGCTCGCATTTAGGTTATAATGATTTGATTCGCGCAATTGCACAGCGTTCTAACCGAGCAACGGTAAATATTTTGGTGTATCATCAACACGCGATGAAATACAATGCCCTGATTAAAAAGATAAACCCAGATTCAAATGTGAATCTCATTCATGTTAATAAAATAATACCTGAAATAGCAATCCTGTTGAAGGAGAAGGTCGATAAAGGCGAATTGGTGTTTGTTGCCGGCGATAGGACCTCACACGAGCGTCATGGCCGCGACGTCATCCTGCCCTTTATTGGAGAAAATGCAGCGTTTCCGCACGGTCCAGCTGTATTGGCGCACCTACTCGAATGCCCGGTGTATTTCTTTTTCTGCCTTAAAATAAATAATAGTTATCATATTCACTTTGAGAAATATGCTGAGCGTTTTATCTTGGTGCGCAAGCAGCGCCAAGAAAAAATCCGCGTGTTCATGCAGAGTTTTGTAAAGCGCTTAGAATTATTTGCATTACACCACCCCTACCAGTGGTTTAACTTCTTTGATTTTTGGGAACAGCACAATGACAGAAGCCGTCCTGCAATTTGGAAAAACAGCACTTCGTATTGAAGACATTGTGGCTATCGCACAGGGCCAAAGGGTTGCGCTCTCTGATGAGGAGGGGTTTCGCGCACGTTTAAGCGCGAGTTATGACCTCTTACATAAAGTACTCAGTGAAGACGGCGTTATCTATGGCGTCACTACGGGATACGGTGATCGCTGCGATACAGC
>CBDUFM010000640.1:0-2671 GCA_965366325.1 uncultured bacterium | reverse complement strand
TAACACTTCAACCCGCGTTACCCAATCAAACATCCAACAGGTGCGCGTTCCCGCATTCATAAATAATGCGCCACCGACCGTCGCTGGCACCCCAGCAAGGCCCTCTGGTCCGGCCAAACCCGCCTTCACGCACTTGCCAATTAATTTTGCCAAATCATAAGCTGCACCAACACGGACTACACCACCACCTTCGTGCGGACTTATCTCACATTGTGAAAATGCAGGACCTAATTTGACAATCAGCTCTGGAAATGGGCCTTCACCAATCAGTAAATTCGCACCCTTACCCAGCATGCGATACGATTCATCGTGCAAGACTTGGATATCGTCGCGATTATTGAGCTGGACCAACTCAGCGACACCACCAATGCGCATCGTGCACATTTCTTTCAATGCTCGTTTCTCGACCTCATTACGTTGTCTAAATGCTGAACTTAACATGCTGCGAGCGCCTCAATCATGGGGCTCACGATGTGATGAATATCACCAGCTCCGAGTATTAAAATAGTATCGCCATCGCTGGCGTGTGCCTTCATAAAGCCAATCGCTTCATCAAAATGAGCAGCATATTGTACTAAAGAGGTTTGATCGGCTGTGTTTGACTTGTCCGTCTGCCCTAAGCGCTGATGCGCAGAAACACTTTCGGCTAAACGACGCGCACTCACGCCGGGCATCGCTTCTTCATGCGCAGCATAAATCGGCATGATCGCAACGGCATGGGCCTGATCAAAACAGCTTAAAAATTCGTGAAAACTATCTGCCGTTCGCGAATAGCGATGTGGCTGAAAAATAACATGGACGCGATGACCGCTCATCTTTGCCGCAGCAATTGTTGCCGCAATCTCTGTCGGGTGATGACCATAATCCTCAACGACACGCACACCAGCAACACAGCCACGTACACTAAAACGGCGATCCACGCGTTCACAGCTGCTCAGGGTGCTTACATCAACGTTTGGATCGACCACGCGCGCAACTGCAATCGCACATAAAGCATTTAAAATATTATGTTCACCTGGCATCGGTATATGTACGCGCGCTATTTTTTGGCCCTGATAGCAGACACTGCAGTCAGTCCCCTCGGCCTGATAATCTATATCCGTACAGGTATAATCACCCGCATCTATACCACAGACAATCACAGGCGCCTGCATCTCTGCACACATATCTTCCAATAAGGCATCTTTGCTGATGACGATTGCCCCATCAGTATCAACCTGCATGAGCCAACTGCGCACTGCTTGGCACAATGCCTCAAAACTACCATAATGGCGAATATGCTCAGCTTCTAAATTCGTTAGCACGGCGTAGCTCGGATCGACGTGTAAAAAACCGCCATCGCTTTCATCAACCTCAGCGACAAATAAATGCCCAGCCCCTGCTTGTCCACCGACGCCTTCTAGGGCGTTTAAGCTACCGCCGCACATAATCACCGGATCGTGATGCGCTTCATTTAATAAATGGCCCAGCATCCACGTAGTGGTGGTTTTTCCATGACTACCTGCAACCGCAACGGTCTTGCGACCACGCATTAATTCCGCCAAGCAACTGGCACGGCTCATCACGTTGATGCCACGCAAACGCGCTTCACGTAATTCTTCATGTTCCTGTGGTACCGCAGAGCTATACACCACGACATCAACATCTTGTAAATGTGCCAAATCATGCCCCAGTGAAACCGGCACCGATTTGCGTTCACATTGCGCAACCGTTGCGGAGCGCGTTAAATCACAACCACTGCACCGTGCGCCTTCGCGTTGTAATAATGGCACTAAGGCACTCATGCCAGCACCACCAATACCCATTAAATGCACCGCTTGGTCACGCCACTGCATGGCTGAGCCCCTGTGCGGCACCTGGTAATGCTTGGATCGCTCGCCAAATATCCTGCGCTGCCTGTGGTCGCGCTAAACGTTGCGCTGCCTGCCCTAAAGCAGTGACCTCGTCGCGGCGTTCACATAAACGATTAATGACCCGCGCCAAACCCTGACCACTGAGCTGACGCTGCGCTAAAACCACGGCGCCACCCACGCGTGCAACCGCGCGCGCATTAGCCGTTTGATGATCATCCGCCGCCCACGGCAAGGGAATATATAAAGCACCAATACCGGCTGCACATAATTCACTAACGGACGTTGCACCAGAACGACACACGGCCAAATCAATAGAATCATATAATGCGGGCATATCGCTCACAAAACCATGCACGGTTGCCGCTAAGTTATGAGATGCATAGGCCGCCTCTGTTTCAGCTACCGCATCTTTACCAGCGACGTGTACAAAATGAATCGGAGCCGCTGGGGCAATATGTGCTAAGCAAGATAATAATAATTGATTCAAGCTTTTTGCTGATAAAGAGCCACCCATGATTAATACGCGTAGGTGCTCCGACTGACCACGGGGCCTGCATCTAATAGGACGCACCGGATTGCCAAATTGCTCCACCCGCTTTGCTTGTAAATACGGACGGGCATCAGCAAATTGAATCACAGCGAGATCAGCAAAACACGCCAACAAGCGATTGGTTTTACCAGGGCGCGCATTCGGTTCGATCACAATTAAAGGTCTGCCACATAAGGGCGCTAGTATACCTGGCAATAAAGCAGCGTAGCCACCTGTTGCTACAATGCAGCATGGTGGCTGTTTCAATAAATGTCGCCAGGTTTTCCAC
>CBDUFM010000639.1:0-2673 GCA_965366325.1 uncultured bacterium | reverse complement strand
GCCCTGCTGCTGAGCCCAAGCTCGGCGTTGGTCAGGACGTTGCGTACTTTGCCGGTGGTTGTTTTTGGTGCCTCGAGGCTGACATGGAAAAGCATCCCGCGGTCTTGTCAGCAGTCTCCGGTTATAGCGGCGGTGAGAGTAAGGACCCAAACTATAAAACCGTTTCAGCAGGTCAGACAGATCACATTGAATCGGTCATGGTCATTTACGATGTACGCAAAATTTCCTATGCAGATTTGCTGGCACATTTTTGGGCGCATGTGAATCCAGTTGACCCCGGCGGTCAATTTGTTGATCGCGGCAAGCACTATACAACGGCAATATTTTATACGAGTGCTGCGCAAAAAAATATAGCCGAAGGCAGCCGAGCCCGTTTGGAAAAGGCTAAGATATTTAGTCATCGCATTGCAACACCGATAACAGCGTTTAAGAAATTTTACCCAGCTGAGACCTATCACCAAGATTATTATAAGAAAAATCCAGCAGATTATACGCGCTATCGTGAGGGTAGCGGACGCAATCCACATATTAAACAGTATGCGCCAAAATTTGAAGGATTTTTGACTGACAAAAAATATAGTAAAGCATCAGATGCTGCATTGAAAAAACGCTTAAGCCCCTTGCAGTATAAGGTGACACAAAAAGACGGCACCGAACGCTCTTTTACTAATTTATATTGGGATAATAAACTAGCGGGTTTATATGTTGATATAGTAAGTGGTGAGCCTTTATTTTCTTCGACGGATAAATTTAAGTCTGGTACTGGCTGGCCCAGTTTTACGCGCGCGCTCCAGCCGCAGCGGATTATAGAGACTGATGATCATGCTTTGGGCATGCTGCGTACTGAAGTGCGTAGTCGTGATGGAGATTCGCATCTCGGTCATTTATTCGATGATGGTCCTGCGCCGACACGCTTGCGTTATTGTATCAACTCTGCAGCCCTGCGCTTCATTGCAGCAGATAAGCTAGTGGCTGAGGGCTACGCTGAATTTGCCCATTTGTTTAAGCAGGACTAAGCGACGTTGAACCAATAGTTTATTATAAGTGACTGTTGTAACGATACATAGGGACATGGTCCGAATTTAATTGAAATGTTACTAGATAACATATATGTTATCTTGCATGCCTGTAAAACCGACCAGCACCTTAGAGCGCGCCTTAGTGATCTTGTACCACTGCGCAGAACATGCAGAGGGTGTTTCCTTTTCGGCACTTAAAGAGGTGGCCGGAGATGTGGCGAGCATGACCTTGAGTCGTATTTTAGCCACCTTGATTGAGCATGAAGATTTAATCAAAGATGAGCAGACCGGCCTGTATAAATCTGGGCCGCGTTTTTTGCAGATGGCCCAATCGGCTCTCGGTCAGCAGAGTTTGGATGATCTGCTAGCCCCAGTGGTGAAACAGTTAGCGCTCCGATGTAATGAACCGGCGGCGTATTTTCATTGGGATCAAGATTGGATGTATATACGTCTCAAGCACGAACTGCCTGAAAACTTTTCTTATACAGTCTTGGGTGCACGTAATCATCCCTTAGAGCATACCTTTTTTAGATCGATTCAATCTGCACTAAGCGTTGAGGAACGTACGGCTTTGGGGGTTGATCTTGATGCGGGTTTTTTTGAGAAAATAGCGAGTGACGGTTATTACCAGCAATATGAGAAATATCGTTATCCGGTGTTTCGCATAACAGCACCAGTTTTTTACGGTGAACAAGAAATAGCCGGTGCCATAGGTATTACATCGCTGATTAATGACCTGCACGACGATGAGATAAAACATATAATCAACAATGTGTGCGAAAGCGCACGCGAAGCGAGTGGCTTATTAGCCAACATGGAGCGACAACAATGAGTAAACCCAATATTATTTTAGTAAACTGTGATGACCTCGGCTACGGCGATTTAGGCTGTTACGGGTCTGATTGTAATAATACCACGAATCTAGACCGCCTTGCTAGCGAGGGCATGCGCTTTACCGATTTCTATATGGGTTCACCGGTCTGCTCACCATCGCGCGGTGCGATGATGACGGGCTGTTATCCACCACGCATCGGTTTTGGTACCTTTGATGGCCAGGGTGTTTTATTTCCGGGCATGCCGATTGGCTTGCATCCAAGTGAGAAAACTATTGCTAATCAAGTGAAAGAAGCGGGCTATAAAACCAAGATCATTGGTAAGTGGCACTGTGGTGATCAAAAAGAGTTTTTGCCAACAAAATTTGGCTTTGATGAATACTTTGGCATTCCCTATAGCAACGATATGGGGCGGCAGTCAAATCATCGACCACCGCGCTTCCCGCCATTACCGTTGATGCGTGATCAAGATGTAGCACAGGAACAACCCGATCAGCGTGCGCTGACTGAACGTTATACCGAAGATGCGGTGACTTTTATTCAGAAGAATAAAGACGAGCCCTTCTTTTTATACTTTGCCCATATGCATGTACATGTGCCGATTTTTGTCCCTGAACATTTCTTGAAACGGGCCAAGAATGGTGGTTACGGCGCAGCGGTCGAAGAAATAGATTGGTCGATGGGTGTCTTGATGGCGAAGCTCGAGGAATTGGGGCTGAGTGAGAATACACTGATTATATTCACCAGCGATAATGGTTCACGCGCTCGCGGTGAGGGCGGTAGTAATGGTGCGTGTCGTGGCACCAAGGGCACAACTTGGG
>CBDUFM010000638.1:0-2675 GCA_965366325.1 uncultured bacterium | reverse complement strand
TATCGAAATAGCTAACTTTTTAGTTCTTTTTCTAAAGGTTTCATTAAATACAACAATCGCGGATATATTCAAATCGAAGTAATCATCTGACATTTCGTCAGCCAATTTCTGAGCTATTAAATCTAAATCTCCAACAACGACATCACCAGGCGCATCGTAACTAACACTTTGTGATGCAGGATAGCACCATCGCTTGAGTGATGGAGCTGCGCCAATTGGAACATCCTCATAAACGTTAACTCCATCCCACGATTCGAGCTCCAATTGAAGAATAAGAGCGCTCAACCCTTCGGCGAGCACTACTTTCTTTAGCTCTCCGCGAATATTTATATAATCTTTAATTATCAGGTCTATCAACTCCATAATCAGCCCATTTGATAATTTAATGTATTTTAGAATACATTAACCTGCGGCAAAACACTCTCCTATTATACACGAACAGGCTATATAATATTGAACTACTCACTACTCACACTACTCATAGACTGCCCATTATTTTCTACCTGCATGCATTCTCTATTTTCAGCGCTGGCAAGAATATGAGTGTCCATGCCCCTCCGGAAAGGCCTATAGCCTCACAAATGTATGATTCACCAACAATTGACCCGATCCTTGTGTCTGTCATTACTGCCTGCTTGATGTGTTCCCTAGCACTGTCTGAGCGAGCTAGCGCGAACTGCATGTCTAAGATCTGATAATAACCCCAATTATCATCACTACCAGAATGTGTTCGAAGCACAAGATAGCATCCGATGTAAACAGCTACCAAAAATGTAAACAAAGCGCCGCCAGTGATGATGGCACCACTTAGGCGACACACAGATCGCTCCGCTCTATAGTTGTTGGTCATATTTTCCTTGAGCACCGCTAGGTAGACTCCGCCATGCTCCCCTGCAAGAGCGCTTTAAAACTATGGTAGGCTGGGCGATGCCGTAACGAGCCGTTGTCTTCCACGTCAATGAGCCCGTAACCCTTAGAGACCAGCTGCCACCAATAGACACGCTCCACTAATTGCGTCTTCCAAGCATCAAGCAGATACATGTTCATAAAGGCATCGTAATCGTCTTCAGAAACGCATTCGCGCTCACTGGTTGGTGAGTATTCACCCTGCCCCTGCAGCGGCCAATTTGCCTCAGTAATCCACAGGCGACGCTTTGATTTACTGGCACAGGACATCACAGCGGCCAGTGCTTGAATTTTTGCACGCAAATCAAAATGGCCCATTTGCTTATTACGCGGCGAACCACGTCTGTCGACGTAGAGCGCACTCGCAACCACATCCCATTTAATATCGAATTGATGCACTAGCGCACGCATATTGGGTATCAATTCAAAATCGAGAACACCCGGTCCAATCAATTTAATCCCTGGGTGGCTTTGGCGTAGCGCACTCGCTTGCTCGGCAAGGGCCATGTATTCACCCATGCTAAAGAAAGACCATTTCGCACGGTTGCTGCCTTGACCAATCTGAAATGCTTGCACGCGTGGCCAAAAACAATGCACGATACGCTCTAACGCATCGAGCCACTGGCCGTGATTAACTGTATGCGCTCGGTCCTGCATTACACAAATCACCACCGAACAATTCGGAATAGCATCAACAAAAGCACGATAATTATCAAGCTTGTCTAATTCCCAAACCGGAACACGCAACAGTATATGCCTGACGCCGAGCGCCTGAATCTCTTCAACCAATTGCTGCCACGGACAAGAATGTAAACCAACGGCTAAGCCTAAAAAATCTTTCGCCACAGCTGATGGCTTATGCCAAGCCATGGGGATGCGGCCTTGGCGTATAGCCAAATAACGAGCCGCGATAATTGGTGAAAACCATAAACTAGTTCCGAGTGCTTTCACATGATCACCCAGCGCCGCATAACGCAGCGTGCGCTTCATTTTTTTATCGGGCACCACGTATGGCTGTTCACTCTGATGGTGCCACGGTATATGAATAAGGTGACGTTTAGAGACCAAGCTTACGTCTCCAGGGTCGCGTCTTATTTTTAATTTTCCATTTCAAATGGTGACGAACGAGTAATTGTCGATATTTATCGCAGGCCCATTGCGGATCTAATCCACGTGTCGCCGCATAGGCTGTGGCATAGGGATCAATATGTGGCCCCTCTAAGCCCATACTTACCAAAGCGCGAAGACCTAAATTTTTTCCGATATGTCCAAAGCTCATACGATTATTATCAATAAAATAAATATCGAACTGCTGTTCACCCTCGCTGTGGCTAGCCGATTGCATGAATAAGGCATTACCGGGGGTTAAATCCTGATGATGAATACCGGCCTCATGCATCTTGCCAATCTGGGTTCCAAGCGCCGCTATCCAATGCTCATTCAATGGTAAGGAATTCGTTTTTAAGTCCCAGGCTGTGTACATGACTTCATGATAACGGCAGAGATAGAAACTTTGATGCAGCCATGCACCATGCCAGTCTTCGCGCCACGCTATAGCCTGTGGTGAATGCATACCCGCATCGACCAGACGCTGTGTATGCTCGAAAGAACGGCGCGCCTTACTCGATCGATACTTATAGGCCAGCTTTTTACCAAAGCCCTTATTACGAAAAAACTTTAGCGCAAACTCCTCGCCATGGAGCTTAATTTTTTTTATACTGTTACGACCATTATGCAGCGACTGTGCATCAGCAGCATCACGATATCCC
>CBDUFM010000637.1:0-2678 GCA_965366325.1 uncultured bacterium | reverse complement strand
ACCTGCAAGATCAGCAAAACATTATACGTATTCACTTGGTGATATAAACTATAACAACGTTGGATTTGTTTGCCCTCAGAAAAATGATGTGAGCGAGCCGTTTTTCCATTTACTATATCATAACCAAAATAAACACTTCCAGCCAAGACGTCTTCGCCAAGGGTGTCCGAGCCCATCAAACCAAGTCCCTCTTCCCAACTCTTTTCCAACTGCGCATCGGCACAACGCAGCATCAACGCAAGCGCCTCACCCTGAATTAAGGTATCATCACCCGTGCAACGAAAATGCGTAAACAGTGACCACAACGCATAAAACAAGCCATCATCCTCGGATTTAGTCCAGCGACTTCCAAGAATTTGTAAAAATTCCTCACGATACGTACTATCTTTCTGCATCGTTCGCGAAGGATTAGCTAACAAAAACGGCGCCCAAATACGACAAGCATCTGCATTACCAGCTAATGCCATGTGGTTGCTAGTCATTGACCCGTCTCGCACCCAAATTAAATGATAAATACGATTCAACGCACCAAAGCAGGCGCCACCCTGATCCAGCCCACTCCACACAATACGTTGGTTTAAATCAAAAATCTGCTGCCACCGCGCATCAGCATAAATCTGCCGCCCATTTCGCAGTGCCTGCTGTAAAACCGACTCATTCTCATCGACCAAGGCCTGCAGCGTATAGCCGGCAAAACGTTTCAGCACCTTTTGCGCCAGATAAACAGATTCCTCTGCGCCGATATAGATGAGGTCATTCTCCATGAGCTGCAAGACATGGGTGCCATCATCTAAAACTCGAAATCTATTTAATTCAAAACTAGCAAATTTGATAAAGCTACACACCTGTTCACCGCGCTCTTCAAATTGCTCAGTGATTAAACCATCAGTAACCGTAAACGCATGACGCGGCTTAAAGCCAATTAACAACGGACACCGCGCAGACAATGCAAAACAATTCTCATCAGCAATATTAATCAGATGAATAGTATTTTGTGCCGCCGCTTGGTTGCGGGTACGCAAAACAGTATGAAATGGATCATATGCAAATTCTTGAATATCATCACTACTTAGGTCCGGAAATGCAAACAAGGGAAACAAGGAACAATTATTATCTCTGTTTGAAAAATTGCGCGCCTCGTAATCCTTACGCCGATACGCGTTGGGCTTATAATCAAATTCAAATGCACACCGATCATCATAACACAACATGCTCATGCGGTTACCACAGCGGTTTTGCAAAATGAGGTTGCGCTTTCCTTCTTCTACTTGTGGCTCACGAAAATAAGTCTGCATCGGCTCTTCCTTGATCAGCAAGTCTACTGGAAAACAGACACTGCCCATTGTTCTCTTGTGATCAAATAGCACAATTGTAGCATGCAAAACAAACCAGATGCTGAACGCCTTGATCCACAACGGATGTGCGAAGAGCTCCACTGCATTCTCAATGCAGCGGCCACCCCCACTCTCCGCTCGGTGCTGCGCGTGCAAACACCCGGTATCCCCACACACGTACGCGCTTGGTCGGCCAAAACCTGGGTTCCATTTTTTATGCTGTGTTTAGACGGCTCATTTGATGCCCAAGTCTTTGATGGCCGCACTATGCACGCCCAGTCCCTAGGCGCTGGTGATGCCCTGCTCTTTGACCCACAGGTGTGGGTCGACGTCCATCATCATCGCTGCAGCCGCTATCTCCGTATCACTTTTGACGAAGATCATATTTTATTCGGATTGAAGGATTGTCGTAATCAAAAACAACGCCGCCTCATTGGAGAACTCGCAACCTACGTCCACCAACACCAACTATCGAAGCATGGGCTCAGCCTCCTCCAACAATTACAAGCATTACCACAGGACAACGATATGGCTACGCGCGTCACCGACTACACGCGCTGCCTCTTATGGGAATGTCATGACGCAATTCGTTATCACAGTTCAGCGAGTGAAGGATCAGAAGCAACGTGGCTTGCGATTCGTGACTGGTGCGCACGTCATTGCTGCGAAGGCATTTCACGCAGTGATGTTGCTAGTGCTTTCAACATTAGTCCCAGTCATATTTCGCGTTTATGTAAACAATACACCGATCGAAGTCTCGTCGATTTCATTCACGAATTCCAATTGCGCCATAGCCTCGCTTATTTACGCGAAACAGACTTAGACCTAAGCTCCATCGCACAGCACTGTGGCTTTGCCAGCGCTAATTATTTTATTCGTGTTTTCGGCAAGCACATGGACATGACACCGGAACGCTGGCGCAAAACTCAACGTTCAATCTCGTAAACTTTGGCTAATCACTCTGCAAATATATTTTTATAAGTATAATCGGATTATAGATGCGAGCGTCAGGATCAATGTCGTTATCATCATCGTCATAAGCAAGGCTCAAAAAACTGGGATAGACATCGAGCGAGAAGGCAACCTCTTTGCGCCACAGACAATCCAGCTGCGTGCCTTCATAGGACACGATAGCATCTGGACGTACAAGCGAGCCATCCGCCATCATTGTTATGGCAATTGGCCCTTGCTGGGAAAAATACAAACAACTGCGGCTTGAGTCTAAAACCTGAAATGGTTTAAAATAATAAACGGGTAACGCACACAACAAGCAGACATAACTCAATACCAACAGCACCAGTGCCGTAAGCGCACCCAGGATCGCGCGCATCGTGAGGTAGCTGA
>CBDUFM010000636.1:0-2680 GCA_965366325.1 uncultured bacterium | reverse complement strand
CAATAATTCAGGGTTATTTATATATGCTAAACTGTTAATCTCTTTGAAATGTTGATGATTCCATCCGAGATGCTGACATGGTCGCCGCTTTCGATGCTGTCAATGAGTGACTGCTCAAAGCCAAATGCAGATGGTATATTCAGAAGCATGGCGCCCTGAATGTGTACGGGTTCTGGTTTATCGAAAAGAATACCAAGTGGTGATTGGTCAAATTTCTGTAGACGCCACATGCGAATGGCATCTCCGCTAGAGCCTTTGCCGGGAAAGGGAATCACAAGTGCTTCGCCTTGAATGTGCCCTCGTACGATAGTGGTTCCACGGAGCGTTTGTTGTTCATGCATGATTATTCCCATCGTCCAGTAATGGCAGCTTTTACACAGCGTTCAGTGCTACCAAAAAAGTTTTTTGTTGGTCGAATACAGTTTTGTGAGTAATAAAGAAGTTTCATTGAATTTGTTGCAAAATGACCAACGCTGAAGTCGGGATTGTGAAAGGTGTGGTTGGGGCCTGGATTTCCTGGATTTACCATGGGGCAATTGTTTTGCAGGCTTACACCCGCTTCCTTTAAGATGTCCAATTCTCCGCCGGTTTTTGCGAGATAGAGGTTTTGGCAGGCAGTCATGAGCCACACCGTTACACCTTCAGCGACCTTTTTGCCTTTAAATAATTCTGCGTATTTGCGGATGTCATGCATTGAGGCATGCGGACAGCCAAGGCAGATGAAATCAACGGTATCGGCCTGAGAAGAATATTCATCATAGATGGCTTCAATGTCGACCGTGTTGATATCAAAGGTCTGTTTGGGTTTCTGCCCTTGGAATGCCGCCTCTAGGGTGGGTGCTTCCGGAGTAACGCCAATAATATGCGCCATCGAGACCGCGCCGCCAACGGCAATTGCAGCACTAAAACATTGCATTTCTTCGAGGCTCATGCGTGGCGGGCCGTCTAGAACGGGTACATCGAGGCCGGTCAGTTGACCAATGAGATAACCGAGAGCGGAATAATCTGCAGAATTTCGCATTTTGTGTTTAATGTTAAATAAATGTGTGCCACGTCTATTTTCTGTGATGTGCATGCCGAATTCTGGGTATCGACCAGTTAAAGCTCCGTAGAATGCACTAATTCCATCACGATTGGTTTTGACGCCTTTGAATGAATTTAAAAATGTAACGGCGCTGCTTTCTATCGATGCTATATGAGCGCCGTATTGGAAATCACTGACGATATATGGTGAGCATGTGTCAATGTGTATCATGCCGAGTTTTTTGCCAATTTGCGATTCGGCGTCTAATTCATCTAAGATGTCGCCCGTAATGCCAAGTTTGGGGTAGAGGGATTCATCCATTTCTCTGCCGGAAACCCAAGTCGTCGTTGGGATTTTTACTTGGAGGCCTGAATCAATTGCTTCAGCGAGTATATCTTGGGATAATTCACCTGCTCCCCACGAAGAGCCCATGCCATCGATATAGACATACGCATATTCGAGGTCGATCATGCGCTTCGCCCCAAAAGTTTCGCCAAGCTGAACCAAAAAACGCATGGCTTCTTTGACGAGAGGGCCTTCGTCACCATTAAGCATTTTTTGATCATTTTCGTTTAGTAAGAGCGTCATGCTGCATCCTTAATCAAAGATGTTCGGTCTACTTGTGGACCTAGTACCGGCGAGGGCCATAGGGAATAAACTTTACTTTTGCTAAAGTATTTATATTTTAGCAAAAGTAAAGACTTTTTCGTTCTGATTGGGGTGTCTAGATCATGCTTCAGCGTGTAGTGATGTGGCGATTAAAAGACCCCGCGAGGAGTGACGAATTCATAGACCTTTTGCGCGGCCTTGATGGCCATGCGGGTGGCGTGCACAGCATGCAGATCCACAAAAACATCAATAAAACAAGTGCGGCTCATGATGTGCTGTTTTGGGCCCTCTTTGAGTCAGAAGAGCATTTGCGTGTATTTGAACGAGATCAGGTCCATGCCCGCATCGCTAAACAAATTAACACCATGCGCGAGACGCGTCATGTGGTGGATTGTGTCGTAGATGACTGAGCTCAAGGACGTTATTGTTATCGGGGCAGGCCCTGTTGGTTTGGCTTGTGCTATTGCGTGTAAGCAGCGCGACTTAAACGTGCTGGTCTTGGAGAAGGGTGCTGTGGTGGAGGCGATTCGACGCTTTCCTATAGATATGACCTGGTTTTCGACAACCGCCATGCTCGAAATTGCTGACGTGCCGTTTATCAATAATAAAATGCGTCCAAGTCGAGAAGATACCTTGGCTTATTACAATCGAGTGGCTGATTATTTTCAGCTGGAGATTCAACGTTATGTGACGGTGAACATGGTAGATGGTGAGGATTTGAAGTTTCAGGTTCACACCGATAAGGGCAATTTTAGGGCCAAAAAAGTAGTTATTGCTACTGGGTATTTTGACCAGCCAAACCATTTGCCTATTCCAGGAAACAATCTGCCGCATGTGAGTCATTATTTTGATGATCCCTATCGTTATGCGGGCATGCAAACGGTGGTGGTCGGTGGCGCGAATTCAGCAGCAGATACCGCCTTGAGTTTGTATCGCCATGGGGCGCAGGTGACGCTTGTCCATCGTGGTGAGGCATTGGCCAGCCATGTTAAGTACTGGGTGAAACCTGATTTGGACAATAGAATCAAAGAGGGTAGTATTCAATCG
>CBDUFM010000635.1:0-2682 GCA_965366325.1 uncultured bacterium | reverse complement strand
AAGCACACTACGATAGGTCACCAATTGGCGACGACGACGGCGACGCTTAGGCTTACCCTCCTCCTCTACAATCGGCGGTAATTCTGGCTCTGCCAAGCGCTCTTGCTCATCGCGATAGCGCAAATACACAGATCCATACTGCTCATGTTGAATAGCCTCTAGGTAGGTTTGCCGCACGCATTGTAAAACCGCAACGAATACACCTATTCGCTGGATACGTGTTTCAACCGTACCAAATAACCAGTCCAACTGTCCTTCCACTGCACGTTCCATGGTTGCCAGCACTTGCTTCACACGGAATTCAATCGGCACATCATCGTAGACAACCGTCCGTGGACGCTTACCTGCGATACTCACTAAAATATTATCCCACAATAAAAACAATTGATATGGGTCAGCATTTTCTAAATTAAAATCGTCTTCTTCTTCAGGCTCAGGAATATGTTCACTTTGGCGGCGATGATGGGTTAATAAATTATCATCCTCAAGTCCCTGCAAGACCTGCGTTGCTTCTTTAAATTTACGAAATTGCAATAATTGATGAATCAGCTCTGCACGAGGATCAAAGATATCCTCTTCTTCCTCTTCAACGTCTTCATCTGGCGGCACGACCATGCGCGCTTTAATCTCTAACAAGCTGGCGGCCATAAGAATAAAATCGCCTGCTACATCGAGATCCATTTGATCCCAAGCCTGCAAAGTTTCTAAAAACTGGTCAGCAATATCAGTGATTTTAATATCGGTAATGTCTACTTCAGAACGACGCACGAGATATAATAATAAATCTAAAGGCCCTGAAAACGCATCCAAACGGACGCTGTAACCGAGGTCCAAATCTTCGCGATCAATCTCTGGCTCAGGAGCAGACTGCCCCTCTGCAGCAGTAAGATCCGCTGTCTGTTCAGGATGCGCAGCAGCATCACTAGGCATGTGCACCTCATCAGTGCTCACAACAGGCTCACTAGCATCAGTTTGATCATTAGGGTCGATAATAGTCTCAGGAGGCATATGTCGCGTAGCCTATAGGCTTCGATGCAAACACAAGATATGGTATAGGCCCTCCGCTTCCACCACAAAGCCTAGTTGACAAAGCAAATGTACCGCTAGATGGAGCCCCATCCTATCGAAGTGAGAGTGGGCAGTTTTCAATGATCAAGCTACCAAACTAAGACCTAAATTACCGCTATGGAAGCAGTTAGAACAGGCGGCCAAGACACAGCTGAATCCACACTACAGAAATGTCTGCCCAAAGAAGCACCGGCAGTCTCTGCAGCATGGCTACAGGTCACGCATCACGCACTATCCATGCAAGGATTGCGGCAAGCAAAGCCCGCCAGTCAGGCCGCTAGAACCAACACGAAAAGGCTAACTCTAAGATTGGTGCATCATCAATTTCTAGGCGATTAGCTCCATCATCCTCATACGGGTCGTCTTCAAAGGCAACGCGATCAAACATCCAACCAAGACGCGCAGTGAGGTATTTATAATTATTGAATTCATGGGTAACAAATACATCAGCTTGATATTGAATAAATTGAAATTGATGATCATCGTCAGCACGTTGTTCTCGATAAAAACCATCATGCCGTTGCTGAAAACCCAAACCACTACGCCAACGTGGTGCCCACGTCCACATGACATCTGCGTACCAAGGGCCACCATAATAAATAAACTTCGTTGCAAATTCTTCTGAAATTTTCCATTCTGCCTGCGACCACGGAAATCCTAAACGCAATTTGACTTGCTCGTTCTCATAATTGATACCAGCTCCCAGAACAAGTTCATCCTGAATTAAGCCCTCATATTGGAGCACAAGCCAGCCACTCCATTGTTGATCCCATTGGTACTGACCAAAGAGACTAATCTCTGCGCCTTGCTCATTATCTCCAAATGAAGAATCGCCATTACTTTGCAGCATCGCTGACATACCAAGCAGCCAGTTATCCTGCACATAGCGACCAGTAACACCAATGCGCGTATTGCTCAAATGATCAGGAACGGCGACGTTATTCGTCAATCGCGCCGCACTATCCACAGCCACATCTTGGTAGGAGCCCCATACCACGAGATCCATGATCTCATTGTGTTGAACGGTGTACAAACCCGCAGCTTTTAATTGGCGCCATGCGAGGTCATCGCCGCCATCAGTTGATGCATCTGGACTAAAACCGGCCTGCAGATCATAATAATGATAGGAACGCACTTCTTGGTTAAACCAGGTGGTAAAATCGTCTTGGCCCAGCAGCGGGGTCGCACAACAGAATCCACAAATTAATGATGGTAATTGTTTCAGCACGGACGACTCCTTGGCCTGCAATACGATCGCTATTCGCTGTGAAGCTTACCTATGCCTTACGCTGCAGGCAGCGTTTCGTTTGCTGTTCTGTTGGCAGAGCGATGCGGGACGCCTGATTTGCGTCTACAAGGCAACGAAAAGGATCAGCTAATGGCTTTTATCATGCGGATGACGGGCCTCTAAATCGGCCTCACGGTTCCTACAAATAGCAATTCGGGATTCGTCTACCACAAAGAGCATCGCCGCATTCAGGCATTCATCGGCACCCAAAAGGCCACGCACCTGAACATCCAAGGGCAAATCACCGTGGCCATCTGCCACCAATGGCGTCTCCCAAGCATTATAGGTGGCGAAGGCTAGCATATCAGTAAACAGCGCATCCAAGG
>CBDUFM010000634.1:0-2689 GCA_965366325.1 uncultured bacterium | reverse complement strand
GACTCGCCACTACTTGCATCCAAAATATGACCGCCGGAACGCACAATAAAATTCAGCCAGTAATATGATTGTTGCACCCAATTAACGATTTCATTATCCGCAAGCTTGCCCTTCAAACTTCGCACGCAGTGCATAAAGTCATCCCAAGACCAGCCCGCATGTGGCTGCGCACAGCCATGCTGCTGCAGCAGCGCTGGATTATAAAACATGACGCGTGGTGAAAAAATAAATGGGATACCATACTGCTTGCCATCTACAGCGAACGCAGCAAAGGCATGTTCAAAGAAGTCGGTCCGATCAGGGCAGAGCTCATGAAATATATCTGAGAGATCTAAAAACTCATCGTAATGCGCCTGCACATACTGCGTCGTCTTAATTTCAATCATCGACTGATTAAAAGTATGAGTAAATCGCAAGTCGGGCAGTTGCTGTTCTAAGAGTGTATATAAGCCATCGATCCAGGTCAGACGGTGGCGCTGATTAAACACACTCACATTTTCATGAAGAACGCGCTGTTGCCAGCCTGCCTGCACAAAAGTTCCAGAACGACCACGGCTTTCTAAAATTCCATCTTTCACCAAGGTCTCTAAGGCCTGCTGGGTCTTTAGAAACGAAATCTGTAATTTGGCCGCCAAATCACGCGCACCCGGTAATTGCTGACCCGCAACTAGTCGCCCGCTCTCCAAAAGACTGAGTATTTCATTTCTGAGCAAAGCCGTCTTTGATGCCGTCATTGAGCCCCCTCACAGATGCCGAGCAAACAGTTGCCCGTCTCTCTGATCTGTTCAAGACTCTAATACAATACTGACTTAGTCAAGAAATATATGACATAGTCAGTCCTTAAAATCGATCCAGGTACTGAATAGCGACTCGCGGTCCCAACTGTTGCCTGCCGAAGGATAATCACATAAGCACATGTTTTCACAATCACTTAGATGTAGCTTAAAGGACCGTACGATTCCCGGCGGCGCCACAGCCTCCGCTTCCAAGCGCAGATCCTGGTCAACAGCAGCAGCTGCTAGCTTGGAGAAAATATCCGCCTCACCCAAGCGCTTGTCACGTGCCAAAGCCAAAGGCCCGAGAAAGAAAGCCACTGCTGGGTCTTGCCCACGCGCATC
This sequence comes from uncultured bacterium, assembly GCA_965366325.1. Taxonomy (GTDB): domain Bacteria; phylum Planctomycetota; class UBA11346; order UBA11346; family UBA11346; genus JANQLF01. The sequence goes on along the minus strand of CBDUFM010000634.1, from coordinate 1,571 downwards.
CCCGGCACGCAAATTGGATTGCTGGGCGACGCCATCTTCAGCGAAATAACCACGCTTCACCCACAATTGGCGCTGCCACGCATAGACAGACTCGTCATGCTTATCCAAGCTGGGGTCGAAGCGCTGCGAACGGAGCATAGCACCAAAGTCCAGTCTCAGCTCATCGCCTGATTGCCATTCCGGCGCAAGACTCAGCCAAGCGGCATCCTCAGTCACGGCAATAGCTTGACCCCGTACGCTTACTGTCAGCTGCTGCGCCCACACTGGCTTACGCAAACGCACGGCACAGGCATTACCGTCTGAGAGCGTCAGCCGTAAAGACAGTGTTGATTGAAACGGAAAATCTCCATCAATCTCTACACGCAAGATGCGCCCGTCTGACAACTGAACTTCACCAGCGCCCGACGCATACAGCGCAATGCGCGCGCCATCAGCATCTGCAGCTAAAGCCAGTGCACCCGCTTGAAAAAATCCACGCGGTAAGTTCGTTGTACAACATTGATGATGTTTTAAATAACAATGGGGTGTCGCCGGAATATGTTCATGCGACACACGTTGACGGCGCAATGCCCAGCTACCGTCCGGCTTCATACCGACCAATAACCCATTATACAAAGTTGCTTCAAAATAATCCGCATAGCGAATCTCACCGGTCAAACAATACAAACTATAATTCAAACGATTCCAATAAATATTATCGCATATTTCCGAAAAGGTATTTTTAAAAAATCGCGCACCAACCAGTTTATCGTCGAAACTGACACTACCGATAAATGACTGCTCCCAAGCAACCAATTGCCCATGAATGTTTAACACCGCTTGTAAATAATCAGCGTTACCGTCAATCCGATATAATTCCAACAAACCCTCGACACAGGATATAAATTCATAGCCCTTGGCCCATCTATCCGGATAATCAAACCACTGATGAATTGGTTTATTCGCCAAACCTAAATGTACAATATCTGGAATACCCGCTGGGTGCCGACCCCACTGGTCGACAATAGCATAGGCAAATTCAAGATATGCAGCCTTTTGCGTCGCACGATACATTTCCAGCACAGGCTGAAGAATTGAGGTGCTCGGCAAACCGTAAAAATTCCCCGTTTCAATCAAAGCATGGGGACTTGCGTCAAGCTCGCTGATCAAGTGATCCAGAAAACGTCCTGCCGCACTCAGAATCGTCTGGTCATCAAGTGTCTTCCATAATTCAACCAGACCCCACAAGGTGTATTTACGACACCAAATATTCCATGTATTCCCAGTGATAAAACTGCTGTCTGCATAAGTTCCAATATAGCCATTTTCATCTTGGCTTGCTAAAAGCCCCGCAGCTGCCGCACGCAATGGTTCCAGCAATGCATCATCATCATAATACTCCATCGCCGCAATCGCTGACAGCACGTGCTTGCCCCAAAATTCACCTTGCCAAAGACCTTGCCCAGCTTGCAAGCTATCATCAACGCGCGCGCGAAATGCCTCTTCGGTTTCTGGGTAAATTGTATCCCACGCATCTGGTCCCAATAAACGTGCCTGTGCAAAGGTATCAATCTTATCACCAAGGTAGCCAG
>CBDUFM010000633.1:0-2690 GCA_965366325.1 uncultured bacterium | reverse complement strand
CATAAAACGAGTCGATAGAATAAAGAACAGCCAATCCTTTGACCCAGCCACTTGAAAACGGCTAAATCCGTAAGCACAACAAGTACCGAGCATAACCGCTAAGACCGTACTCACTCCTGAAATAAGCACACTATCCCATAAACAATGCCAAAAGGAGATATCTCCACCACGCCGCGCTTCCTGCAACTGGGCAAAGCCGTCCGTACTTGGTGCAAAAGCATGCGTTTCTTCATAATCTGGAGCATCACGATTTGTAGCCGTTGGCAGAAATTTAACCACGCGACTGGTTGCATCGGTTTTATGCTTAAAGGCTGTCACCCCCATCCACAATAGCGGCGCGGTACCAATTAACACATAAAGTAAGACACAAATAATTTTAAAGGGCTTCATCAGGCTCGCCCTTGTTTGCGTTCAAGCCAATCCAAATAGCGCGTAAACACAGTCGCTACCGCTATAACAATAACGAGGATGACGCAGGCATAGGCACTGCCCAAACCAACCTTGGCATTATTAAATATTTCTTGAAACAATAAGGCACTAACCGTTTGTGTTTGCTCATCGTTAGGGCCTGTCATCGCCATCACAATGTCAAATTGCTTTAAGGCATCGGTTGTGCGCAATAACGCTGCGAGTATCAACAACGGCATACACATCGGCAAAGTGATACGCCTAAATACCATCCAACTACTTGCTCGATCAATCTCCGCAGCTTCGTAGAGGTGCTGCGGAATAGCATTCAAACCGGCTAAGGCAATGAGCATCATAAACGGTGTCCACATCCAAATATCGACCAATAAAATGCTAATCAGCTTTAAACTATTATCCGTCGTCCATTGCGGCTCGCCAATCCCGAGCGCCGCCAAACACTGGTTAACGACACCGTAATTACCATCCAAGAGTAAATTGCCAAACATACCCATGACCATTGGCGACAACATCATCGGCACCAAAATCAAACCAAGTGCGATCGATTTACCAGCGAATTTTTTATGCAAGCATAAGGCCAGAAAAAAGCCCAGCAGCAATTCAATGAGCACCGCAGCACAAACAAACAAGGCCGTCGTTTGTATGGCACCGGCATAGTGGTCCTTACTAAAAATGCGCGCGTAGTTTTGGGTGCCGATAAAATCAAACTGCGTTGAAGTTAGCTTGCTATTACTGAAACTCAGAACAATGTTGTAAAACAATGGAAATACATTGAACGCGATCAGGAACACTAAAACGGGGGCAATAAAGCCCCATTTCATCAAACGCGCGCTACGCTCTTCCACTATTTACGCAAACCCGCATCGCTAAAGATCTCATCGTGTTCAACAACGATAGCTTGGAGCGCCTCTTGCTCACTTTTACTACCATCGAGCGCCTCACCCAATTCTTTCACGGCCACACTCAGCAGCTCATTATATACTGGTGCATTCCAGAAATCCTGAAGATGGTCTAACGATTCAGCAAAGGGCTTGTTGTATGGTGTCGCATTTTGAAAAGCACTGCTCTTTAAAACTGCAAGGTTGGCAGTGAATCCCGCCGGCTTAGTAATCCACTGCTCTTGATTTTTCTGTTCGAGGAACCAAGCAATAAATTGTTTTGCCAGCTCTTGCTGAGCAAGCGGAGTCTTTGCTGATATACTGAAACCCTGACCACCAAGACTGATAACCCGCTTCTCACCCTCAGCACTCTTGCGCGCAGGCATCTTAAAAAATCCAGCCTTATCGCCCATCTCAGCTTGAATACCTGGATAGAATGCAAAGTAATTCATCGACATTGCCACTGATCCGTTTTGAAAATTGGATAGACATTTCATATAATCAAAATTACCTGCTCCATTCGGTGCAAATGCCAACAAAGATTTAAAGAATGTTAATGCCTCAATAGATGCCGCGCTGTCGAGCACACCCTTCACGGCGAACGTATCTGGATTACCCCAAGATCCGCCAAAGGCCCACATCAACTGCTGGAAACCCATTGCGAGTGAATCATAACCGCGTCCAGTCAGCAATGCGCAACCATATTGTTTTTTATCCGGGCGATTAAAAAATTCAGCAATATCGCGAAATTCAGACCAGGTATTCGGCACCGCTAGCTCACGACCATATTGTGCCTGAAATGCCGCCTGCTCTTCTGGATTCTCAAACCAGTCTTTGCGGTATGAAAAACCAACTGCGTCGGTTTCACACGGTGCAGCAAAATATTTACCCGAACCTGTGGGGTATTCACAAAGGTACTTTAACGCTTGTGGATGTATGGCACTGAGGTCCGTTGCCGTTGGCAGCCAATCACTTAAATCAACATATAATCCATCCGTCGCACCGCGGCCAATCCACTGGCTATCACCAACGACGATATCGAAATCAGTGGTGCCTTTACTAAATTCTAGAAACACATCTTTCTGGTAACTGGGCCATGGAATTTGCTTCACTGTCACCGCAATACCGGTTTCAGCCTCGAAGACCGTTCCTAGCTCCTGTAATCCTACCGAAGGTGCCCACTCAGCCCACCAAATCGTTAGCGCCTTAGCCTCTGGCGCTGCAGCACCCGCACCACCCGTTGATTCATCTTCAGAACCACAGGATGTCAGCGCTAGTACAGCGACAAAAATGAACAAATGAAATAAACACGTACGCATGCGAAATACCCTTTGGAGATGCAGAGAGGGAGCAAAATAATTAAGTAGTATGTAGGCCTTAATTGGG
>CBDUFM010000632.1:0-2690 GCA_965366325.1 uncultured bacterium | reverse complement strand
CATGCGATAAGCATAAGTGCAAGTAATACAGCCGGGACAGATACGCAAACCTTGAACGTAAATTTAGATGCGACCCCAATCATTAATAGTAGTTTAGCTGTTAATGCTGAGCAGGGTTTGGCATTTAGCTATACTATTACCGCATTGAATACGCCGACATCTTTTGCGGCAAGTGGCCTGCCAAATGGTTTGAGCATCAATACAGCTTCTGGTGTCATTAGTGGGACGCCGACACAGAATGGGAATTTTGTCGTTGCCTGAGCAGCGACTAATGCAAGTGGAACTGACAATGAGTCTTTACAATTAAGCATTGGCGCAGCGGGTCTGTCCGTGGTAACCAGTGCTGCGACAGCTACAGCGGAGGCAGGCGTCGCATTTAATTATGTGATAACGGCAACCAACAGTCCAACGAGCTTCTCTGTCGTCTCGTTGCCGAGTGGTCTCAGTTTAAATACGAATACCGGTATAATAAGCGGCTCGCCGGCACTCAATACAGGAGATCCGTTGCATCCTGTGCCGATAAGTCTACGTGCAATTAATGCGGGTGGAAACGGCCCCGTGTTTACGTTAGCATTACGTATTTTGTATAACCCGACTTTGGCACGTGATATCACGCTGCGCATTGTTGATCCGGGGGCAGTCGCTTCAGACGTGCAAGCCGAGCAATCAAGCGCGACTGTTTATTCAGGTCTTAATCAAACAACGCATAATGTTCAAGCCATTGATAAAGGTGTCGATACGTTGATTTCTTTTCCACCGGGTGGCGTGAATTAGGGGTTACGCATGAAAAACGGATTATCACGTCTTGTATTATGTTGTTTTTTAGCCACGAGTGCATCCTGTAGTCAATATGACTGGTCACCTGATGACCTGCTGTATGCGTCTCCGAGCGCACCGATTATTAATTTTGGTGCGGACTTGGTCTTAACTGATGCGGATAATTTAGATCTGGCCTATATCCTGCCTGTGACTATCAGCGATCCGAATACGCCAATGTCCGCACTGACTGTTACGTGGTCGGGCAGCGCCAGTGATCCTGCGCCAGTCTCAATAGTTTATCAGTCCGGCAATTATACCGCGTTGTTTCCACGAAATGGTGTTTATCAATTGAGCGTCAGTGTTGATGATGGCACTAGCGTGAGTCAAGATAGTTTAATAATTACCGTTAACGCCGCGCGCCAATTTAGTATTGATGGTGATGTGCATGATAATCTGAGTGCTGTTCAGGGTGCCGCAGTCGTTTTACGTTTTGCTGATGGAACGCTGATAGAAAGCCAGACTAGTTCAGCGAGTGGCCAGTTCACGTTTGCAAATTTAATTGGTGGCCTTGTTAATTATGAAGTAGTTGTTCAGTAGGATGGTTCCGGTTTTACCAGTCGCATTAAAGCGTCTCTATGCGCAGCATATCTGCGCATCGTATTTTTCGGGACTGCGTTGTGGAGTTATTCGCCTCGTACAGGTTATAGCTGCATGCAGTTTAGGCGCTGAGGCCTTGGATTTGGCGTGGATAGTGCTTGCCAATGCCCTCGGTCTGATGTGTTCCTATTTTGTAGGTACGCGTGTAACCGCTCGTAATAGTACCTGCTTATTACTCGTGCCGTTAGTTATCAGCAATCTTTTGCTGGTTCTGGTTCTGTTCGTTAATGATCTCCATGCATTTATCATTTTGATGTGCGTGCATATGTTTGTTGATGCTTGTTGTTTGCCAGCTATGTCGCGCGTGCAAAAACAATTATATCCCAGAGAGATTCAGGGCTGTGTGCTCGGTAGCCTGCGCCAGGTATTCATGATCTGCGGTATTGTAGCTGCTGTGCTGGTCTCTGAATTAATGCATGCATGTGATTCGTTGGCTATGTATGTGTTGCCGGCTGCTGGTGTGCTCGGTCTTGGAGCCAGCCTTTGTTATTGGCGGATGTGTACGACGCTGCAGTTCATATCAGTCATCCCAATTGAAGTGCAATCCCTTGAAAAAATCAAGGATCCGCTGCGTGATGGCGCTTTTCAGGTCTTTTTGGCAACTGTGGCTGTGGCTGAAATTGCGCATCTGTTATTAATTCCCTTGCTTCCAGAATATGTAATGTCCTATGGTTTGGGCGGACGAGGATTAGCATGGTTTTTGGTCATTTTACCCGGTATCTGTGCGGGCATAACTATGAAATACTGGGGCAGAAAGATTGATCAATGGGGCGTTGTGCGTGTGCGTGCTGTGGCTGCAGCGCTGTATGCACTAGAGCCATTTCTTTTAGCATTGTTACCTGTCTTGCCCAATCACGCGCTGGCCGAATGCTGCGTGTATCTTGCGGCGCTCTGTCGTGGCTGTGCCTTGGGCGCCGTGATTTTATCTTGGTCCATTGCGCCACTACATTTTTCTCAGCGTGAAAATTGCGCTGCGTATATGGGCTGCAATACTTTGCACACGGGGCTGCGGTGTTTAATGGCACCTATGCTCGGCGTGTTTCTTATCAATTATATGCCCATGCCGTTACTGCTGCTGTCTTCAGCGCTGTGCTTATTATTGTCCGCACTGCTCTTGCTGCTGCAATCGGGTGTCGGCCTCCGTGCTGTTTGTGCTGCTTACTTACACCCGCGCCTGAACGCTGCCGCAGGAAACCGGTATCCAGGCACCGGTCATACTGCGCGCTAAGTCAGAGGCTAAAAAGGCAACGCAATTGGCGACATCTTGATCGGTG
>CBDUFM010000631.1:0-2690 GCA_965366325.1 uncultured bacterium | reverse complement strand
GCGCCTGATCGTGCAAGGTCGCATCTTGACGTTCCTTGGTGTAAGCCGCCCATAGCGACTCTGCCTGCTTATAAGATTTATTGAAGGCTTCCGGCACATCACCACCATCGAGGTTCACCGTTCCCGATTCAGCTGAGGCAGCGCCATCACTCAGGTCTAGCCCATCGGCTACCGTAGCCTCAGGACCGCTTGCTGCTGCCGCGACTGGCTCGCCGCTAGACCACTGATAGGCATACCAGCCGCCAACTGCGAGAATAATAATGACGATAAATTTGCCCATGCGTAGCTCCTCTTCACTCAATTTGTCGCTTCTAGCGCAAGGCTACAGCGGCAAATGCCCTTGTACCCTTGATTTAGCGGGTCAATCCGAGTTCTTTCGCTAGAACTATGCAAATGACAACTGTGCTGTCAAAGTGAATACTGGTCCACGCCAGACAGCGGACGGGCATTGTCCCATGGCCTAGATTCGCTAGCGTCTTGGCCCTCATAAACTGAGTCGGAGTCCCCTATGAAAAACCTGGTCCCCACCCTTGCCCTTCTTGGTGCTGCGAGCTGCTTACCTGCCGTAGAACTATCCACAGCGCTTGCCGATCGCGGCGCCGACCAATACCTGCAAGGCTCGGTTCTCTTCGAGTGGTTCAGCCAAGACAACTACACTGGTGACGGCGAAGCTCACGACCAATTCTGGTTACGCGCTGAGCTTGGTAGTAAGATTGAACTCGAAGACCACATCGAAGTAAACATCGTCTTTGCTTACGACGCCGAATTTGGTGATGCCAGCGATGCTGGTGATCCAGGCGACAATGAAGGCAATGTCTTTCTCGACGAGGGTAACATCCTCTTTAAACGCTTCTTGCGCCCAGAACTCGACGTCCGCTTTGGCCGCCAAGCAGTCAACTGGAATCTACGCTCAGGCTTCGGCGCCTTTCTTTACGATAGCCGCGCCAATAACCCAGACGTTACTTCTTGGGACGGCATCGTTGCTCACTACGATCTCGATAACGTCATCTTACGCCCCTACCTTTACAATCTTGATGAGAACAACGAAAGCCAAGGCATTGAAACGCCTACCGGCAATGACCGTCGTGACAATATCATTTATGGCATCGTGGTTGATTACGAGCCCCAACACGAATCCGATAATAATATTTTCTTCACTGCTAACTTTAGCTGGGAAAAAAATGTAATCGTCGACACCGGTCTCATTGGCAACAACCTCGCAACGTACTACATTGGCACCGAGTGGAATTTCAGTAATGGCTGGGACATTTATGCCGAGTGGGCCTCACAAGAAGGCGACCTCGACAGCAGCACCGACTTTGACGGCACTGCCTTAAGCATCGGCTTTAACACTTATTTCTCCATGAGCAGCGACCTTCCAGATAACACCTTATTCGGCGTGCAGTACGATGACATTTCTGGTAACGACAGCAGCTCTGATTTCACCGGCTTTGTCGCACCACATGAAGGTGTTAGCGACATGTTAATTGTTGAAAACGAGCGTTATGGCGAACTCAGCGAACAATTGGTCGGCAATCTCAACGCCGTAAAAGTACGCTTTGAATGGACGCTTGATGCCAGTGAAAAATCAGTGCTGAAGTTTCTGGCCGCACAATACAACATGAATGAAACCGGCGCAGGCATCGATGATGAATTTGGCACCGAATATAATTTAAGCATCGACTGGGATTACAGCAATTACACCACAATTAAATTCTTTGGCGGCATTTTTGAACCCGGCGATGGCTACGATGATTTATTCAGCAACGACGATGACATTAGCATCTTTGGCGCCTCTATCGAAACCTTATTTTAATTAGCGTTTTTAACGCATCTTTAAACCCGAGCGCGGCCAAGGCCTTGCTCGGGTTTTTTATGTCATCATACATGTATCCATAAAAGACAAACGGTTATGACTTGCGCCAGCACTTCATTTTACCTACGCTTCACGCTACTCATTCAACACTAGCACCACTACAATTCTTGCAGAAATGACACCGCTATGACTGAATCGCACGCCACCTATGCATGGTTTTCCAAGCACGACCAATCTCGTAATGCGACCGGAAAATTCCGCCGCAGCTTTACTATTAGCGGTGACGTCACAGAGGCCATGCTACATCTCTACGCAGACACTGTTTATCAATTATATGTCAACGGCACCTTTGTAGAATTTGGTCCGGTGCGCAGCGACCCACGCTTCCCCATGTATGACAGCATTGATTTAAAACCACATTTAAAAACTGGTGACAATGTACTCGCGCTGTATGTCAATTTCTTTGGCTGCAAAACCTACAAAGCCATGCCCAAAGAAGCCGCATTTAAAACCTGGGGCCATATCAGTCATGGCGCCGCCGATATTTCCCTGGCTAGCAACGCCGATAATTGGCGCGGTAAAGCTGCTGCTGAACACAGTCGTTATACGCGCAAAATTAGTTTTGCCCTCGACAGCGCTGAACATGTCGACCAAGCCCGCGACGATCTCGGCTGGAAAGAAATTGATTTTGATGACCGCAGCTGGCAACCAATTGTCGCTATCAGCAATCAAGATGCTTGGGGCACACAAGAACCGCGCAGCATTCCGTTCATGAGCAAAGAACTGCTACCCCTGCGCAAATTGGCGCACTGTGCGCCATTACAAAAGAATGAAGATATCTTTTCTTTTAGCGTGCCCTTTCCTGAGCATTTTG
>CBDUFM010000630.1:0-2695 GCA_965366325.1 uncultured bacterium | reverse complement strand
AGTGCCCCTGATTTAAGTGAGGCTTGGAGTTTGTCTTCTACAGCGTAATTAATAGCAGCGCCTATATCAGCTCCGGAATACTGATCTGATTTTTTGGCCACTGATTCGATATCAATGTCTCCCATTGGTTTGCCTTCGAGCATGATGCGATAAATCTCTGTGCGTGCGATTTGATCAGGGGGCGGGACAAAGATTATGCGATCAAAGCGGCCAGGTCGGCGAAAGGCGCTATCTATATGCCAGGGAGCATTTGTTGCAGCGAGGATAAGGAGGCCGTCATTATTGGTATTGGCGCCGTCGAGCTCAGCGAGGAATTGATTAATCACTTGTCGGCTGGCGCTGTTTTTCATGTCACTGCGACTAGCAGCGAGGGCATCGACTTCGTCAAAGAACAAAACGCAGGGTTTATTTTCGCGGGCACGCTCAAAGATGTCATGCAAATTGCGTTCGCTGGATCCGACCCACATTTCTAAAACGTCTTGAATACCAATGGAAATAAAGGCAGCGTCTATTTCACCGGCAACAGCTCTGGCGATATGGGTTTTTCCACAGCCGGGGGGACCATACATCAATATGCCACCGCCAACGGATTTACCATATGCTTTGTAGATCTCGGGGTTGTTAAGGGGGTGAATGATTTGCAGACGTATGGTCTCTTTAAGTTCTTCCATGCCGCCAACGTCGGCGAAAGAGGTGGAAGGCCTTTCAATTTCAGCTTGAAACAGCTCATCGTCATCGCCATCTCCGCCATTGAGACGGATGCGGCCGTCGACTATGGCTTCGTTTTGTTGATTGATGCCTAATTCTTTTTCTATGCTCTCATCTTTGAGGTTGGCATCCTTGGCGACAGCCTGTTTATAAACGTCAATTGCTTGTGGGATGCTTCCTTTGCGGCGCAGCAACTTGCTCCACAACATGAATGCTGCTGCTGGCATGCTCTCGTCCTGACAGGCTTCTTCAACGAGGACGAGGGCCTCGTTGTTTTTTCCGTTACGATAAAAGACGCGCGATAAGCCGTATTTAATTTCGCAATTTTGAGGATCGAGACGGAGCGTTTCGCGATATTCTTCTTCGGCTTCCTGATGACGGCCGAGTTGGAGCAGGGTATCGGCCAAATGTTTCCGCAACGGAACGTTTTGTGGAGATAGGGCAACGGCGTCTCGCAGTGCTTTTATGTTATCGTCATCATTCATCGGAATTTTCCGTAGGGAGGTTTTTTCGGAAATCGTAGAAGGCTTGTAGGACTTCCACGAGGGCTTGGTACTGGTGTTCACAGATTGCGCTGCCAAACCAGCGTCCAGCACGAGCATGGCGCGCTTCAATGGAGCCTGCAAATAATATGCGATCAGCCAGACTGCGTTGGTCGTCATCCAGCATGTCTGCGGGGTTAATACTGCGTAACTGATCTAGGTCTTCTTGGTTTAATTGGTTGATGTGCTTATTTGGGAGGCGCTGGGCCAGCGATGTATAGAATTCATTAATAAATTGTAATAAATGATTTTTGTCTAAGAAATAATCCGGGTCGTCGGCTTTAAGTAATTGTTCAAGTGCTTTGAATTCACGGCTTTGCTCAATGAGGCCATTAACTAGCTGGGCACGCTGAAGGCGTGTGTAGAGGTCGTGAAGATGAGGCCAAGCAGGTAGTCGCTGATTGAGTTGGTTGAATGCATCCATGCTGAGACTGCTGGACGCAAGCGTTTGTATGTATGTCTGTATAATCAGCTCTAGTATTTTAGGGCTGCTGGTATTGGCGAGTAGACGCAGCTGTGTTAAACTGGTTTCTAGATCCTCATGCTCGACGGCGTAATCGCGGAGACTGATTACATATTGCATGAGGAGATTGTTGTGAATAGCTTGATCATTGAGTGAGCTTAATTGCGGTTCCTCATAATAGCGGCAGGTCTGTGGAATGCTGATTTGTGCTATAATACTTTGAATAGCAGCCTTGTTGTTTTTAAATTCATCGCTTTCTATAAAATCAACTGACTTCATCTCCGTGCCTGCAAGCATATTTTTGTAGAGTGCTTGATGTAGGGGGACGCAGCTCTGATTGCTTCCCGCAGGCTGAATGTTGCCAAGTAGGCTTTGACTGGCGGCACTGTAATCAGGATGGAGGAAGGCTTTTGCAAAATAGGGGTAGGCGTTTTCTTGGTTTTCCAGCCTGTCTTGGTAGGTGGCGTAATAGGCGGCACTAAAGGAGGGGTGCGCATCTTTGTCATGCAGCAACCAAGTTGTTTCGGGGCTATAACGTAGCTGTGGTTCGGTGACGGGGATCAGCGTGGAGTACGGATCTCTAAAGATCAGTATATAGAAAAGCGCATAAGGAAGCAGCGCAAAGATCGTGTCTTTAGACATTACCTCAGTATGTTTATAATTGGCTTGTGTAAAGTTGTATCGACAGCATGCATGGTGTTACTGTTGAGCATAGGGGCGTTTGTAAGCACCAGGTGTTTCCCCAAAGGCTTCTTGGAAGCGTGCGATAAAGTAAGAGCATGCGTTGTAACCGCAGGACCACGCAATTTGTTGAACGCTGAGATCTGAGCTACTGAGTAATTCCGATGCATGGTTCAATCGGGTCAGGTTGAGAAATTGACTGAGTGATTGATTGCATTCTCGTTTAAATTTTGCTGATAGATAGTTGGGGGTACAGTTGAGTTCTTTGGCTAGACTTTGTACATTGCACTGTGATTCATAA
>CBDUFM010000629.1:0-2696 GCA_965366325.1 uncultured bacterium | reverse complement strand
CAGTTTAATTCTGCTGATTTTTAATGGCGTGTTTATTGGGCTCATTTTTGGTTTCATGGCTTCCAGTGATGTTGACCCCAGTATTCGTTCACACTTTTTTGAATTCGTTACCGCTCATGGCCCCTTTGAACTCTGCGGTATAATGTTATCCGGTGCAGCTGGCCTGCGCCTTGGTCTCGGCATGATTATTACACGCGGGCTCCCACGCCTAGAGTCCTTGCAAAACTCAGCCCGCGAATCGGTATCGCTGATGTGCGTCGCAGCCACCTCGGTTGCCCTCGCCGCACCAATTGAAGCCTTCATTAGCCCCTCTAGCATCCCGATGAGTGGCAAAATTGCTGTCTGCCTGCTTTCCTGTGTGGTCATTATCGGTTACCTCGCACTCGGCGCACGCTACAAAGAACGCAACATACTTGATCGACAAGAAGCACAGCAATGAATACCGGTGAACTCAGCATCGCGGTACGCGAACGCAACATTGCCGAGCTCTACGACCTCAGCCTCTTAGTCTGTCGGCGTTACTGGTGGCAATTAGGACTGCTCATTTGTCTCCCCTACTTCCCCTTTGCGCTCCTAAATGGCCTTTTATTTTATCGAGGCGCGACTAACTCGCTCGATTTCAATTTAATCCCGTACATGGTATTACTGGCGGAAATCCCCTTAATTACAGCACCAGCAACAGTCTTCCTTGGCAACGCCCTGTTTCATGGGAACTGCGACATACGCCATTGTTTTGCCCAAGCCTATAAACATATCCCGGCGCTAATCGTCTACGGTCTGCTCAAAATATTTATCATGCTCACTCCTGCACAAATGGTTGAAATATTCACCCTCGAACAGCTCAAACAAAAACGTGCGTGGAAACGCGGACTCAGGCTAATGAGCGGCTGGCGCCAGGATAACTTAGCCCAGCTCTTAATTAACACGGGTTTGATTGCCCTCGCGTTCTTCCTCGGTGCTATTTGTCTCTCAGAATTAAGTGCGTTATTTTTCCACGCCAACAATCCCTTAGCCATGGATATCGAAGAACTTGGTCTGCAAAAACTCTACATTTTTGATCTAGAGCACTCGCTCACTGCCTATGTATTTTTCATTCCTTTAATCATTTACTTTAGCACCGTGCGTTTTTTATCTTATATTAATTTACGCACCGTACGCGAAGGCTGGTCCACCGAACTGCAAATCAAGCATGCCGCTCAAAGCCTGCGGAGCTCGCAATCATGAGCATCCTGCGAACCTTCTGCTGCCTCAGTCTCTTGATCACAAGCGCCTTTAGCTGCCTCAGCGCCGAGGACCGCATCCGCGACCTCCTTCAGGAAGAGCAGGCCTCGTGGTATGATCAAGCAGCTGATTCATGGAAACGCATAGAGATCCAGTCGCCAAAAGAGGCACCTGACGTCCCAGCGGGAATGAATGTCCTCGGTGAAGTCTTTATTTTTCTCATGTATGCGGTCATCATTGGCCTCGTCGCCTATCTGCTCTATCTCTTCATCAGTCACATGTCGCAGCGCAAGGCACCGACGGTCAACAAACCCCTACAACAAGCACAGATTAAAAGTTCTGATCTACAAAGCCTACCCTTTGAACACAAGGCCGATGCAAACGACCCCCATCAGATCTTACAGGATGCACATCAACAAGGAAATTGGCCGAAAGTTATTATTTATTGCCTCATCGTCTTACTCATAGAATTCCACCGAGCGCGCCTATTAGACATTCGCCGTGGTAAAACCAATGGACATTATCTACGCGAATTACAGAAACAGGCACCGAACAAATCTACACTACTTAAGCACTGCATTCATTTATTTGAGAAAAGTTATTTTGGACACCAGACAATCCAAGCACAACAAGCACAAGAGCTCTTTAATCATGTACAAAAAATGAGTCGTCTCCTCCAGCAAGAAGCAGGCACTCAGTCAGGGGCTCATGCCCATGATTAACCGTAAACTTATCGCCCTGTTCTTGCTCTGTCTCTTTGCGTGCTCCTGTGATCAACTCACCACGTCCTATGCAACAACCCACGAAAAAAGCATCAACGGTGTCAGCATCTTAAAAAAAGAGTGGACCAAGCGCTTTGATCTTAATTTTCAACGCAACCGCAAAGCAAGCCTCGATGAGTATGATTTACTCATTCATGTGGTGCGTGATTACGGCTTTAGACTCCATGACCCGCTAGACCCTGCCCCTGCAGCAGACCTCGATCAAGAAACCGAACGCGACGACGCCAGCTTTGAAGATGAGCTAGAATGGGCAGATACCGACAGCAGCATTGAAGCAGAAAGCTTTTCCAGCTGGCTCGATAGATGGCTTAACAACGGCAGCAATAAACAGTTCGTTCTGATTCTACGTGATGGCAATATCGCGCCACAATTATGCGAGCAATGGGCAAAGGAATGTGATCAAGCCGCTACGCAAAGCAGCAATGACAAGAACCGTGACAAATTCACCGAACAAGCAAAACTCTTGCGCCAACGCGCACAAGAAAATCTACACACAGCGCTCGTTCCATCTGGTGACCACGAAGACTACCACTGGTTTACCGTCTTTGGCCGTAAGCAGCAACAGCCAACTGCGCTTGCTGGCATTTACGATGGCCAAGCACCGCAGACTTTTTTCTCTCGCTCAAGTCTGAGTGCCGATAATGGTGAAACCCTACTGACCGCAAACGAAGACGCCTACGCATTAAATATTCC
>CBDUFM010000628.1:0-2709 GCA_965366325.1 uncultured bacterium | reverse complement strand
CTTGGGCATATTTACTACGTTGCTGATTGCCAACATATTTATGGCTCTCATTCAGTTTCTGATGAGTTGGCTATTGGCGCAGATCTTACCTTTAAAATTGATGGATATGGCAGTGTGAATGTGGAGTTGGCATCAGATACTGGCGGTGCGTCTGCATTTGGCAGTGCTGGAGATGGTGATGCAACCGGACTAGGCGTGAATACAACGTATGATGCAATGGATGGATTGGTTGTTGGTGCAGAATTGCATTATGTTGATTTTGATGATGCGGGTCGTATGGGTCTTATGGTTTTAGCGAATAAGTCTATATCTGACACGAGTTCTGTAACTGGGCAGATTGCATATCTTGATCCAAATGATGATGCAGACGATGATGAGGTTATGGAATTGACAGCGGCTTTATTAACGACGCCAACAGGTGATGCTAATTTTGCAGTAAACTATGAGTTAAGCTTTATTGATCGTGGAGATTTGGGTACAGGATCAGATCGCGGTCAGGTGAGTTTTTACGTTGAGTTCCTGGCGATAATCCCGTAATTGTTTTTACTCGAATTGTTGTCAGTGTTGTCTCATTCTCCTTACACGCTGACAACAAACTTGGGTTTGAGACCTTCCGAGCCCACACCTCGGGAGGTTCTCTTTTTTTAAGACTGAAAGGGTTACAGAGGGCTCGTTATGCATTTATCACCGCGAGAGATCGACCATCTGCAGTTACATGCAGTTGGCTGTTTGGCACAGAAGCGCTTAGCGCGCGGTCTGCGTCTCAATCATCCTGAAACAGTCGCCTTGATAGCGACACAAATCTTGGAATTCATTCGTGATGGTAAATCGGTTGCAGAGTTAATGAATCTGGGGCGTCAGATCCTTGGACATCGTCAAGTGATGCCGGGTGTGGCATCAATGATTCACGATGTGCAGGTTGAGGGCACGTTCCCTGATGGTACGAAATTGGTAACCGTTCATCATCCGATTGCGGCACTCGATGGCGATTTATCGCTAGCGCTCTATGGTAGCTTTTTGCCAATACCTGCGTTGTCTGTTTTTGCTGAGCAGCACGTTTCTGAAAGCGCTGATGAAGAGCCAGGCGCTTGTTTGCCGGCAGTATCAGACATTGAAATTAATGCAGGTCGTCAGGCGATCGGCTTAAAGGTCTGCAATTTAGCTGACCGACCTATACAAGTTGGATCACATTATCATTTTGGCGAGACCAATGCCCTGTTGGAATTTGATCGCGCAGCGGCTTATGGGTACCGACTCGATATTATTGCAGGTACGGCTGTGCGCTTTGAGCCAGGTGAAACAAAATCAGTGCAATTAGTGCCTATCGCTGGCGACCAGATTATTCGCGGTGGCAATAACTTAGCCGATGGGCAAGTCAGCGCTGAGAATAAAACACGTTTTATGCAGCAGGTTCAAGAGCAATCATTTGCACATAAAGTGGAGGCCTAGAGATGCCGAATAATATTTCTCGCCAAGCCTATGTAGATATTTTTGGTCCGAGCACCGGTGATCGTGTGCGCTTGGGCGACACGAGTCTCATCCTAGAGGTGGAAGCAGACAAAACTGTCTATGGTGATGAGTGTAAATTCGGTGGTGGTAAAGTGCTGCGCGAGGGCATGGGCCAGGCCAGTAATGTTGACCCTGAGCAGACTTTGGATTTGGTGATTACCAATGCGTTGATTGTCGATGCATCTGGTATTTATAAGGCCGACATCGGGATTAAGCACGGCGTTATTGCCGGTATTGGAAAGGCTGGCAATCCAGATGTAATGGCCGGTGTTGATGAGTCGATGATTGTCGGTGTCTGCACCGAGGCTATTGCTGGTGAAGGTTTAATTGTTACTGCTGGCGGTTTAGATACCCACGTCCATTATATTTGTCCGCAATTGGCATCGGAGGCCATTGCTTCAGGCGTCACGACTTTTGTTGGCGGCGGTACCGGACCTGCGACAGGCACCAATGCCACTACGTGCACGCCAGGTGCAAATAATATTGAATTTATGTTACAGTCGACTGATGCATTGCCGTTGAATTTTGGATTTTTGGGTAAGGGCAATACGTCACAGCCAATTGGTTTGGCTGAGCAAGTCAAGGCTGGTGCTATTGGTATGAAATTGCATGAAGACTGGGGAACGACACCGGCTGCAATTGATAACTGCTTGAGCGTGGCTGAAGATTTTGATGTGCAGGTAACGATTCATACAGATACATTAAATGAAAGCGGCTGTGTTGAGGCATCGATCGCGGCATTTAAAAATCGCACTATTCACACCTACCATAGTGAGGGTGCTGGAGGTGGTCATGCACCAGATATTATTCGTGTCTGTGGCGAAAATAATGTGTTGCCATCATCGACGAACCCAACCCGCCCCTATACGGTGAACACAATCGATGAGCATTTAGATATGCTGATGGTTTGTCATCATCTTGATAAAAATATTCCAGAAGACGTAGCTTTTGCAGAAAGTCGTATTCGCGGTGAAACAATTGCCGCAGAAGATATTTTGCATGACCTTGGTGCTATTAGTATTATGGGTTCTGATGCGCAGGCGATGGGTCGTGTTGGTGAAGTGATTACACGCACTTGGCAAACGGCTGATAAAATGAAAAAACAACGTGGCAGCTTACCTGGTGATTGTGCTGCAAACGATAATCAGCGGATTAAACGTTATATTGCAAAATATACGATTAACCCCGCGATTGCCCATG
>CBDUFM010000627.1:0-2714 GCA_965366325.1 uncultured bacterium | reverse complement strand
AACATTGAAGTGCCGACTGCCTTGCATGACGTCGATGCACACATCTTAGACCCGCGTGATACCTACACCGATGCCAGTGAATGGGACAGCAAGGCCAAAGAACTCGCCAACATGTTCATTGAGCATTTCCAGCAAATGACTGACACCGATGTCGGTAAAGCCCTCGTCAGTGCGGGACCGCAAATACCTCAGTAAAATTACCATTACTTAAAACAGATCAACATTGTATAACAAAAAGGGCGCCATCTCTCAAGATGGCGCCCTTTCTTTACTACTCGCTGCCACCATCAGCCCAACAGACTACGCAGCATCCATGCCGCCTTTTCATGCGCCTGCACACGCTGCACCATTAAATCAGCACTGGCTTGATCATGTGCTTCTTCAGCAATGGGAATAACGCGGCGAGCGTTGGCAGCCACAGCTTCATTGCCTTCCAATAACTGTTGAATCATCGCTCTCGCCTCTGGGATGGACTGCTCCTCACTGATGGTCGCATGGCTGGTAAATTGCGCATATGATCCGGGCGCAAATTCACCAAGTGCACGAATTCGCTCAGCAATCTCATCTACCGCCAAAGCCAATTCATTATACTGCGTTTCAAATAATAGATGCAGGGTTTGAAACATAGGACCTGTTACATTCCAGTGAAACCCATGTGTTTTAAGATACAGAATATAGCTATCACTTAAAACCCCAGCAATGCCATGTGCAATTGATTTTCGTGATGCTTCGTCAATTCCAATATTGATGTTGGACATGCGCTACCCTTCCTGTTCTTTTAAATACATCGCCACACCTTCGGCGTCTGCCTTCATTGCTTTATCACCCTTCTGCCAGTTAGCAGGGCAGACTTCACCATTGGCTTCGTAATATTGCAAAGCATCAACTATGCGAATCGCTTCACCGACACTACGGCCAAGTGGCAAATCATTGACCACAGCATGACGAACAACGCCTTCTTTATCGATTAAAAATAGTCCACGCAGCGCAACACTGTCATCAAATAAGACCCCATAATCGCGGGCAATCGATTTTTTCAAATCAGCGACTAAGGGATAGCCAATTTCACCAATACCGCCATTACTCGGTGCTGTCTGACGCCAGGCCGCATGCGTAAATGCTGAATCAACAGAAACGCCGATCAATTGCACATGACGCTCCTCAAATGCAGCGACCTCTTTGTTAAAGGCAATGATTTCAGTTGGACAGACAAAGGTAAAATCTAATGGGTAAAAATAGAGGACAACATACTGCCCCCGAAAATCAGAGAGCGATATTTCCTGGATGCTCCCATCAGCCATAACTGCTTCTGCAGTAAAGTTGGGGGCTTCTTTTGTTACGATGCTCGACATGAGTAACTCCTTGTTATTAGTGTGTTGTCGAATGAATGGAATGAACTTGAAATAAGATAATTTCTAGAAATTAATGTGCGCCTTCAATAAAACGCTCGGCCTCTAAGGCAGCCATACAACCCGTTCCGGCAGATGTTATAGCCTGACGAAAGACGTGATCTTGCACGTCACCCGCTGCAAAGACCCCCGGAATATTCGTCGCCGTAGAATCCGGCTTGGTAATAATATACCCAGCATCATCGAGCGTTAATACACCATTTAAAAAGTCAGTGTTTGGTTTATGTCCAATGGCATAAAACAAACCAACGCTTTCAATGTGCTCCTGCTTAGCATCACGGTCGATCAGCAATCGACGCAATTGTGTATCGCCCTCAGCCTTTAACGCCTGCGTCTTCCACAACACCTCAATTTTCTCATTATTGAGCACGCGATCTTGCATAACGCGACTTGCGCGTAATTGATCACGTCGCACGAGTAGCCGTACACGCTTAGCATACTTGGTCAAAAATAAGGCCTCTTCACAAGCTGTGTCGCCACCACCGATAACCACCAGTTCTTGGTCACGGAAAAGCGGCAAGGCACCGTCACAAACGGCGCAGGCACTAATACCGCGCTGCCAAAATTCGGTTTCGCCATCAATACCAAGTCGCTTCGCCGTCGCACCTGTTGAAATAATAAGTGCATCAGCCGTCACCCGCCGATCATCAGTGACCACCGTAAATGGCCGTTGCTCTGTCTCGATGGCTGTCACTGTTTCGGTAAAGATTTCAGTCCCAAATGAAACGGACTGTTCACGCATGCGCTCCATTAAACCGGGGCCATCAATGCCACCAGGAAAACCTGGGAAGTTTTCAATCTCTGTGGTTGTGGTTAATTGACCGCCTGGCGCAACGCCACCAGCCATCAAACCCTCAAATAAAACCGGCCGCAAATTAGCACGCGCTGCATAGATTGCCGCCGTGTGTGCAGCAGGACCTGATCCGATAATGGCTACTGGGTAATGCATCTTGAACTCCTTTATTTATTATAGTTCTGTTTTTAGAATCATTCTAATATAGACCTTAAAAAATAGGCTCGCTATTTCACCTTTTTCTTACTGCCGTAAAAAACAATTGATGCAGAAGTCACATCAAACTCTTTGGTGAGTGATTTATCTAGCTGCACCGCATCTAAAGGCACATCAACGATGCGCTCTGATGCCTCATCATAGAGGTGATAATGATCTTCCGTCGTCTTATCATAAACAACCTTATCGCTATGCGGAAATTGAAAGCCGCGCACTAAACCCGCGCCCTCTAATATATGCATCGTATTATAAACCGTGGCTAAACTCATTTTCGGAAAATTTTCATCGGCCCAAGA
>CBDUFM010000626.1:0-2717 GCA_965366325.1 uncultured bacterium | reverse complement strand
GCTCATTGCGTTTGAGGTCGATGGTTTTGCTGCAACCGAATGCGGCCTCTTTAAAGTCGATGCTGAGATTTACGCGCAGACTGGCGCCTTGGTTTGCGCGTCGCCGCCCGCCGCGTCCACCACCGCCGCCGCCAAAGAAGCTGTCAAAGATGGAGCCACCGCCGCCGCCACCACCGCCGAATATATCGCCGAAGGAGGAGAAGATGTCTTCCATAGAGCCAAAGCCGCCTCCGGCATGGCCCATGCCATCAACGCCAGCATGGCCGTATTGGTCATAGCGGCCGCGCTTCTCACTATCGCTGAGTACTTCGTAGGCTTCGGCAGCTTCTTTAAACTTATCTTCTGCCTCTTTATCATCAGGGTTACGATCTGGGTGATATTTCATAGCTAGCTTGCGATAGGATTTTTTGATATCTCCTTCGCTAGCGTCCTTACCAACACCTAAAATCTCATAGTAATCGCGTTTTGCCATGAATAGTCCAAATTGCTTGGTCACAATGACCAAAAATGATTAACGGGGAGAGATAATTAGCACATACTGCGCCAGTTATGATAATTCTGTCTAAGTCTATTTCTTATCTGTCTTTGTGTCGTTTGCCTCGGTTTTGTTCGGGGCTGGGACTGGGTCTGCTGCCTGCTTGACCGTGTCCTTGCTGCTCGGCGCTGTGGCCTGTGTTTTGGCCGGATCGGCTTGTTTGTCCTCTAAGTCCAGGGTAGCAGTGTGTGCTAGCACAGTTTGCGCAATGACGAAGAGACGGGCAGAATAATCTTTGAGTATGTCGCGCAGTTGGCTGCGTTGATCATCTTGGTAGATGGCGATTTTGGCTTGGGCCTCAGCCAGCATGCGACCAGCATCAACTGGCTGCTCAACCAAGGCGTAAGCCTCCGCTTTGCGCGTGAGTAGATCGATCAGCGCCAGATCGGCTTTGCAGGCATCGTCTAAATCAAGACGTTGCGCAGCGAGTTCTTTAATCAAGGCATCAGCTCGCTCGCTAGCCGTGGCTTGTTTATCTGCGTCAACGTTGCTCTTAGTAACGGTTTCAGCGCCAGCTAGGCTCACGCAGAGACAGAGCATAAGCAGGATAGCAACGGAAGAAGTGGAGGCTGCTGAAATCATCATCGTACTAAGACTCCTGCGGCACGCATTTCGGATTTAATCGCATCAACCGTGTAATCACCGTAATGAACCATGCTGGCAATGAGTGCGGCTTCGGCACCGCCAGTGGTAACCGCATCAACTAAATGCTGGGGCGTGCCGCCACCACCAGAGGCAATGACAGGAATGGCAACTGCGTCAGCAACCATGCGCGTAATGGTTAATTCGTAGCCATCGCGGACGCCATCGGTGTCGATTGCATTTAAACAGATTTCTCCTGCGCCGAGGGCTTCAGCTTGCTGAGCCCATTCAAGCGCGTCGATGCCCATGGCGGTGCGCCCGCCGTCGATGACGACTTCATAACCAGACGGAATGGCATCGCTCACAGGGACGCGTTTAGCATCCATGCCAAGCACGACACATTGCGCGCCAAAGGCTTCGGCACCCTGTCTGATGATGTCTGGCGTACGGACGGCGGGTGAATTAACACTGACCTTTTCTGCACCGGCGAGCAGGACTTGGCGCATGGTTGCGAGATCGCGAATGCCACCGCCAACTGAAAAGGGAATAAAAATTTCGGCAGCAACACGCTCGACCACATCGAGGAACAAACTGCGTTTTTCTGCTGATGCGGTGATATCATAAAAGACTAATTCATCGACACCTTGGGTATAATATTTTTTGGCATAGTCGACGGGATCACCAAGATCGACATTGCCTTTAAATTTAACGCCTTTGGTTACTTGACCGTTGCGCACATCGAGGCAGATAATAACACGTTTACTGAGGCTCATTTAGTTGGCCTCCAAAAAATTGCGTAATAATTGCAAGCCAACCGCGCCGCTTTTTTCAGGGTGAAATTGCATGGCAGCAACATTGTCCTTGCGGACCCCGGCACAGAATGTGTTACCGTGGCTGGCACTCGCAGCGTGAATATCTTGATGACTTGGTGCACAAAAATAACTGTGCACGAAATAGAAATAGGAATCTTGAGGAATTTGCGCCCAAAGTGGATCTGCCTCATCGGCAAAATGGACGGCATTCCACCCCATGTGCGGCACTTTTAAATGCTGCTCTGTTGGCTGAAATTTCTTAACGGTGCCCGGGAACAGGCCAACACAATCAACGCCACCATCTTCTTCACTGTGTTCGAATAAGAGTTGCATGCCGACACAAATACCGAGGAGTGGCGTGCCAGCGGCGGCAACGTCTTTGAGGGCCTGATCTAAATTGCGGTTCTTAAGCTCGCGCATGCATGATGCCGCAGCGCCAACGCCGGGGAAAATAACTTTATCCGCGGCAAGGACCTCATCGGGATGCGGCGTAATCTGCGCGTCAAAGCCGAGATGACGGATTGCGCGTAGCACCGAGGTGACGTTTCCAGCAGCATAATCAAGAATCGCGATGTTCATAATAGGCTGGGAAGGATAGGGGTCTGAGCACTGATGCTAGGCCTATTCTAATCTTGATGTAGGCCTAAATCTTCAGCGTTAAGGGTAACAAAGGGTCCATCGCATGCGGGTAGTTTTCCTAGGGAGATATGTAGGCGTTGGGAATCGGGGAGGATAATAAAGGATTGGAGATTGATGGCTTTTAGGGCAACGTCGGCGAGTAGTGTTTC
>CBDUFM010000625.1:0-2720 GCA_965366325.1 uncultured bacterium | reverse complement strand
GGAAGCCGGCGCGAGTTGCTTCCAGGCGATCTCCCGCACATCCTCGGCGAGTGCGCGCTGACTGCCAACGAGGGCGAGGGCGGCGGCGGCGAGCTGGATGATCCTGCGCAACACCATGGCTCAGACCTTCCATCAAGCGACGCAATGGAATCATCCACTCCGCACTCGTTACGCTATGCACAGCATTGTAGAACATGGCAGCCGCACCGATAAAGAACGGTACGCACATACCAACAAGCAAGACCGTCAAAACACGTTCTATGCCTAGATCAGTTGATTTGGCTAATACAAAAGCCAAAATCAACCCAATGACGCCTAAGCCAACTAAAGCAAAGCAAGTCTTTTTGAATTTAGGGGCGTTGAGTGGACCTGGGTCCTCAACGGATTCGTAATGATGGGCGTGGGCGCTCACTTAGTGACCTCCGGCCATTTTTTCAGGTCATATTCTGGAATTGGTTCTGGTAGCGGCTCAAATGCCTCGCCACCCTCTTGCAGATCACGATGATCTTTGCCTTTAGTTGCTGTATGTAATGCACGCACGTAATGGATGACTGCCCAGCGTTCTTCTGGCGTTAATTGTGCACGGTAATTTGGCATACGTGCACGACCAGCAGTCAAAATCCAAAACAAATGTCCATCATCATAACCGGCAACGACATCTGAATTAGCATTCGGCACACCGAGAAATTTACTCGCAACATAACCCTGCGTTGCATCGCCTTCTTTACCATGACAGACCGCACAAAATTGGTCGTATTTATCGCGACCCAATTCAAGAACATCTGCAGTAGCAGCTAAAGGATTGCTGAGGCCCTTACCTTGATCCGCATCGTTTGCAAAATCGTAAGGGATAAAATGACGAGGAACGGTGCCTTGAGGCGCAACGCGCATTCCTGGCACTTCAATCGCAACACTGTTACCCTGATCATCAGTTTTATGAATGGTGTAGGCTTCTTGTGATTTAAGCGCCGGTGATTGGTACATGTCAGGCATGTATTTCAAACCACGCTCAGATTTGCTCTCACCACAGGCAATGAGCATCAAACAGAGGCAGATGAGTGAAAGAGGCTTATGCATGTGCAGGCTCCCCTTCCGTTTCACTTGAAGGCGCAGCATCAGATCCATGTGTAATCGGAGACTCCACTTCTTCCGTTGTAAATAGTTCAATATCTTCTGCACCTTGCTCAGCCAAGAATTGTTTGAGCGACTCTTCGCTACCATTGTCTTTTATTGGAATAGCTAAGCAGTAGGTGTCATCAGTTAATGATAGTTTCAAAACTTTAGTATCTGGACTTGGAAAAATTTTACAAAATACCAATAATGCGAGCGCCATATTACCGAGCGCACCAGTCAAAACACCGGCCTCAAAGGTAATAACAACATACGCAGGCCAAGAATTATATGGCTTACCAGCAATATTAATCGGCCAGTCAACTTTCATCATCCAATATTGCATCATGAATCCACAAAATGCACCGAACAACAATAAGAATAACACTGGGCGACCGAGGAGGCTACGTTTGAAGCCGAGTAGGTCTTCCAAACCATGCATCGGATAAGGCGTAAACGCGTCATGGCCAACATGACGGCGGTCAGTGCTCGCCTTACAAGCATGCTTTAACTTGTTTGGGTCTTTAAAGAAACCCGCCACAAAAGGAGTTGGCATTTTACTCATGATCAGCTCCTCCTTGCGCGGTCTTTCCTGCATTCACACCAGCCGGATCCGTCAAGACACTCTTCACTTCCGCAATCGCAATCGTAGGTGCAAGTTTGCAGAACAAGAGGAACAAGAAGAAAAACCAACCAAAAGTACCCGCAGTCACAAACCAGTCGAACGATGTACCAACAAATAAATCCCAGTTAGACGGCAAGTGATCATGCTCTACAGAGAGCACGAAGATATTAAATCGCTCAAACCACATCCCGATATTCACAAATATCGACAGCACCCACATACCCATCAAACTACGCCTGATACCCTTAAACCAGAAGAATAACGGCGAAATGACGTTGCACAGGAACATGGTCCAGAACACCCACGCGTGCTCACCTTGGAGACGGAAGATAAACTGATCGCGCTCATATTGTGATTCGCTAAACCATGCGGCAAAGAATTCCATAATATAGGCATACCCAACAACCATACCGGTCGCGAGGATGAATTTATTACACAACTCCAAGTGATTCATAGTAATGTATTTTTCGAGATTCAGCCATTTGCGCATCGGCACCAATAAGAAGACCAACATACCAAAGCCGCCGAATACGGTGGGAAAATGGTTGTATGCCAACCGGGCACCTTCGAGGTAGCGAAGTCAAAACTAATAGTCGAGTGCACAGAGAGTACCAATGGCGTAGCGATCCACGCAAATTGCGCATAGGCGCGCTCATAATGCAACCAATCCTTATAACCACCGCGCCAGCCAAAAGCCAAGACGCTGTAAAGGATACGCTGAAATTTGTTCTTCGTTTTATCGCGAATGGTCGCGAAGTCAGGAATTAAACCAAGGTACCAGAAAATGATCGAGGTTGTTGCATACGTAGAGATAGCAAAAACGTCCCACATAAGCGCTGAACGGAATTGCGGCCATAAAACGCGGGAGTTTGGATATGGGAATAACCAGAAATCCAACCATGGACGACCAGTATGCAGCAATGGGAACAATCCAGCACAAGCTACCGCAAAAATAGTCATCGCTTCCGCAGAGCGGTTCATCGAC
>CBDUFM010000624.1:0-2720 GCA_965366325.1 uncultured bacterium | reverse complement strand
CATGCGCCTTGGCGCCTACCCCTGCCAATTACCGATCAAAGGTAGCCGCACCACAAAATGCTACGGCGGCGCAGACGTCATAGAAGAACGCCATCGCCATCGCTACGAATTCAACAACAGTTACCGCAAACAATTTGAAGATGCCGGCATGCGTTTCACCGGACTCTACGTCCCCGATCGCCACCAACCAGACAACTGGCTGGTTGAAATTGTCGAGCTCAAAGATCACCCATTCTTTGTCGCAACACAAGCGCATCCAGAATTTAAATCAAGCCCGATTAATGCCCACCCACTCTTCAAGGGTTTAATAGCAGCAGCAATTAAGCGCAAAAAGGAAATTGCCGAAAGCAAAGCTTAAGGCGGCATAAAACAGTTTATCACAAAAAAGCTCTGCCATATCTGGCAGAGCTTTTTTAATTGAACCACAATCGATTTCACAAGTGAAAAGCCTAGGCACCCACGCTTGCCGATACCTCGAATAGCTTCTCAACGTCACCTCGTTCGAGCGCCTTAGCAAGGCCCTCAAGCGCAAGATCGCCAACCAATTTACGTTTCTCAGACTGCAAGCGCAACACGCGCTCTTCAATAGAGTCAGTCGTGACAATACGGTAAACCATCACCGGCTTATCTTGGCCGATACGGTAGGCGCGGTCAGCGGCCTGATCTTCTGCAGCTGGGTTCCACCACGGATCAAGAATAATAACATAGTCAGCAGCGGTTAAATTAAGGCCAACACCACCAGCTTTTAATGAAATCAAGAACAGTGGATCGTCGCCCTCTTGGAACGCCTTTACCTTACCGCCGCGGTCACGAGTACGTCCATCTAAATACTGATATGTATAACCTCGTTCATTTAATTCATCTTGGATCCGTGCTAGGAACTTCGTGAAGCTCGAGAAGACGAGCGCACGATGGCCTTCCATCACTAATTCATCAACGAGATCCAAGAAGATATCAACTTTTGAACTGCCGACATTTTCGCCACCAACCAATGCTGGATGACAAGCAGCCTGACGGAGTCGCGTAATCGCTGCGAGAATAGAAACACGGCTACGCTCTAATCCACGCGAGCCCAATAAGTCCATTACGCCAACGCGTTCTTTTTCTAACAAGTCGCGATAAAAAATCTCTTGATCTTCATTCATTTTCGCATGCAGCAGAATTTCTGTCTTCGGCGGCAATTCGGTTGCTACTTCTGATTTCAAGCGGCGCAGCACAAATGGCGCAACACGCTCACGCAGGCGGTTAATGGCTTCATTATCGTCCTGCAACGTTTCTTTAAGTGTCTTACGACGACCCAAGAAGCCCGGCATCAAGAAGTGAAAAATCGGCCATAAGTCTTCGGCGCAGTTTTGCACGGGTGTTCCAGAGAGACACAGACGTCGCTTACCTTGCAATTTCAAGGCTGCGCGCGTAGTTTTTGCTTCTGGATTGCGAATAATATGCGCCTCATCTAGGATGATGGTGCCATATTCAATCATACCCAATAATTTAATATCGCGTTGCAAGATATTATAACTGGTCAATAAAATGCCGGTTGTCGGCAGGTCATCAAATTTCTTAGTACGATCTAATCCAAGGTGCGTATACACGGGGATATCTGGTGCGAATTTCTCACATTCCGATTCCCAGTTATCAACTACCGAACGAGGCGCGACAACTAGCTGTACCTCATCTTTCTTGAGCGTATTATAAATTCCTTGAATAAAGGACAAAGACTGCAGCGTCTTACCCAAACCCATGTCATCTGCTAAAACACCACCAAGTCCACGCTCGGTCAGGAATAACATCCAACTATAACCCTGGATTTGGTATTCACGCAACGTCGCTTGAATTTGTTCGGGCGGATCAACCTGTGGTATATCGACTCCACCCTTAGCCAAGGAGGCTAAGTCGCGGGTACCTTCATCCATGCTCATAGCGCCGCCGGATTCAGCTAACCCAACAGCCATAGCCGCTGCATGGCGAGGCACTTTTACTTTTCCGCCGGTTTCTTTTAATCCGCCAAATTCAACCAAGGTACGATAACGGGATAACCATTCTTCATTAATCCGTGCACGCAAACCATCTTTAAATACCATTACGTTTTGACCACGCGCGGCATTTCTCAATAAATCTTTAATCGGAACCTTACGACCATCTACTTCCGCTTCGATTTCAAGCTCAATGTGCTCCTTCTTGAGCTTCACTTTGGCCGTGGTTGCAATTTCAACCGGCGGGCGGCCACGATGGAGATTTTCTTGACCGCGAATATCCCAACCCTGAAGATTTGGAATTACTTGCGCCAAAAATCTATCTGCGGCATCGCCGTCTGCGACAAAGCCAAAAGCCCCGCGTCGCTGCACCAATGCACCACGCTTAATAAATTCATTACAACGCTGAAATTCTAGGTCGCGATCACGCTCACATTTAACCACTGTTCCATCAGCCAATTCGGCAACAATTAATCCGATACGCTCTAAGGGGTCAATCTCAGGCAATTCATCGTGGTATTTAAAACGCACACGACCACAAAGTCGGCTATCCACTTCCCACATTTCCAAAATCGGTTGCGGGCGGCCTCGAACTGACTTCGCTTTTTCTGCCTGCGGAGGAACTTGGCCAGCATGTGCCAACACTGAACGCCATGGCTCTTTAACTAATAATTTTTTGGGTACTAAAACGGGACCGCCCATCAATGGGTCCAAGTCTTCCGCAGGGCCTGTCCACTCCAATGGAAT
>CBDUFM010000623.1:0-2727 GCA_965366325.1 uncultured bacterium | reverse complement strand
ACTTTTACGGGATCTAAATCTTCCATGTAATAGGCGACAGCGGAGCGGATAAAAAACATCCCGTCATGGGCGCGATATCCTGGCAGCAGGAGGCTCAGGAGGACCAGCCCCGCAATGATTAGGTACTGTCGTGCACTGACCGGTATCGTGCGCTCACAATAAAAGGCCTTGGTTTTAATCGATGCATAGGCAGCCCAAAGCAACAAGATCGAAAATAACAGCACATGCCCCACTTCTAAGTGATCGTAGATTAAATGCAGTGACTCTGCTCTAAATATTTCATGGAAATTTTCAGCAATCATCGAATAGGGCAATTGGATATTGATCCGATCACTCACGATCGAGACCGCCAGCAAAAAGAACATCAAGGCAATGTTTACTGCGGTCTGCAGCCAACGCGAAAAACGCAAACACACACTAATAGCTGCTGGCCAAATAAAGACCGGCATCAGACTGCACATTATTATGCCCATTAATGCCCAGGCGTCGTAGACAATAAAGACATCGTTCTTGGCCATCTCGATGAGCAAAACGGTTTGTAATAACAGAAAAAACCACGTCAGCCACGAAAAAGGCAGTACCTGTTGTCGGTGCAAGCGCGTGCAGAGCCCAAGCGGCATCCACCATTTTGGCAGCGCGCGCTCAACAGCATCTTGGTTACTTTGCGTTACAGGCTCAGGCATAATCTTAAGCCGCCCATACTGACACTAGCCAAGCCACGTCAATATAACAAGCATCGTTGACGAGGATCTATAAACCCACGGCCGTACGAACGCGAGCCATTACCGATGCGGCGACGGCCTGCGCTGCGGCTGCGCCATCGGCGAGGACTTGATCCACATAGCCAGGATCCTCAAGCAGCTTTTGACGACGTTCGCGTGCAGCGGCAAAATGCTCCATGATTAATTCAAATAAAGCCTGCTTGGCATGACCATAGCCCATGCCGCCAGCACGGTAGCTGGCCGCCAAATCGACGCAGCGCTGATCTTCACGCCCGGAGATGGCCTTGAAGATTTGGTAAACGGGACAGAGCTCTGGGTCCTTCACTTCTTCGAGACCCTTAGAGTCGGTCTTAATTTTCATGATGCGCTTACGCAGCGGCTTTTCTTCCATAAATGGGTCAATGGTATTGCCGTAGCTCTTCGACATTTTTTCACCATCAATGCCCGGCAGGACATCGGCGTCTTCACGCAAGCGGTACGCAGGCTGCTTTAGGGTTTCACCAAAGGTATTATTGAATTTTTGCGCCAGATCGCGCGTAATTTCTAAGTGCTGGACCTGGTCTTTGCCGACCGGTACCACATCAGCATCAACGATTAAAATATCAGCTGCTTGCAGGACAGGGTAGGCATAGAGGCCTAAATTTGCTGAAATACCCTTGGCCACTTTATCTTTATAACTCACCGCCTTATCCATCATGTGCAGCGGACACAAACAGGAAAGCATCCAAGATAATTCGGTGACGGCCGGCACATCTTGCTGGCGGTAGATATTACATTTTTTCGGATCCAAACCAAAGGCCAAATAATCAACCACGACTTGCCGAATATTAGCACGCATGACCTGTGCATCATGAATGGTTGTTAAGCTATGGAACGAGGCAACAAAGACAAACATTTCGTAGCTGTCTTGCATATCCAAAAATTGTCGGATAGCGCCTGCGTAATTACCGAGATGTAACTGACCGGATGGTTGTAAGCCTGATAAAATTCTTTTCATGAGAGGTCTTCATATGCCTGATAAAGGAGATAGAGAAGTAAAATGGTGAGAAACATGCCTATTTCTTCGCCAGTAATGAGCACGTAGAGGCCCACCCCAACACCCGCTGCCACGAAGCTTGTTATCAAAGTTATCCTGCGACATCGATAAACGGAATAGCGCGTTAAATGGAGCGCGGCGAATAAGGTCTGCCCACCATCCAAGGGATAAATCGGCAGACTATTTAATATGGCTAAAAATAAATTGATATGGAAGAGGTAATAACAAAAAGCATAGAGCATAAATCCCGCATCGGTATCCGTATAGGCTAGCGGAAAATAGGTAAGCGCCAACCAACCCACAAGCGCCAAGACAACGTTGGTCAATGGACCTGCCACCGAAATGAGCATCGACTGCTTGGGCTGACTGGTCGGGGAATGCGTGCACAGCCCCCCCATGCCAGTTAAATAAATACTGACCCCATGCGCACCAAAGCGCCGCGCCATAAACGCATGGCCGAGCTCATGGAGCACAATCGATAACACAATCACAGCCAAGACGATCAAGCGCTCTGAGATGCTAATTGGCCAAAAGAATAGCACATACGCAAGCAACAATACCGCCGAAGCGTCCACAAAGAACGGGACTGGCCCCAAGTTACCGACATAAAAAGACGTATTTGAGCGCAACATAAGCACCAAGCATAAAGTCCGCAGGCCCATGCCAAGGTGGCACCGCATCTAGGCTGCCCAGCAATCGCCAGCGCCCAAACGGAGCGTGGCTGGCGCTGCCACCTTCTTGGCCTTATACTCTAGAACAGATGCCGATGCGCCGCTTACGTCTCGAAGAAGTCAAAAAGGGTCTGCGCCTTGCACGTCCGGCGCGGACTCTGCATGGCGATGTGATTCTGCCGGCTGGTGTTTTGCTCCACGATGCCCAGCTGCAGCACCTCGAGCAAATGGGGATTGAAGAAATCGTTGTCGTGAACGCCAATGAAGAGATCCCTGAACCTACCGTCCCCGACTATAT
>CBDUFM010000622.1:0-2727 GCA_965366325.1 uncultured bacterium | reverse complement strand
CCCCCACCTCTTTACCCTCAGCCTCAGCAGCCTTCTCAACATCAATTCGACCACGACCAGCCACCCACTCATTCCCATCATAAATACCAAGTGGGTTATAAATATAAACCAACGGATTGCCGTAATAATCAATGATTGGCACAACAGCCTGCGAGTAATCAAATTGACTTGATATTTCCTTTGGCAATTTTCCAAACAGATCATCCGATTCAAAACCTGTCTTAAAACGAATGTTTTCAAGATCCGCAGCATCAGTAGGTTTGGCTGGCGTCTTTGCCGCAAGCAACTTTGCTAGATTATTGGTGTCCGTATACATACCACCATCAGGAGTATGATAAATGCCATTATTTTTTTCCGGCGCCCAGTTTGCCTGCAATGGATACTGGCCATACTCGGAAAAATAAACATCCAAGCCACCCCTAACAATAGTCATCAACTTCTTGTTTGATTCTTCATCCATAAATTTATTAGTGCCAGAAACCAGCGGAATCATCATGGCTGCAAGCGCAATGATGATCGCCAAAACCACTAACATTTCTATGAGCGTAAATGCTTTCCCCATCATTCTCCACCCTCTCCATAAATCCAAAGAGCAGCGTCAAGGCCATCTGCATTATCAGGACCATAGGAATAAATATAGGGATAATTTTTCCGCAGCACATTGCCCTGACTCAGGTTCCAACCTTCGAAATTACCCTCAGGTACGTGCGCATTGGCATCTGCCTGATCACCGACCACAAAATTAAGTGGCTGATCCCAATTATCCACGATCCGGCAGACAGTACCACTAAGTGGTCGACGGAATTTTTCATCAACATGGTATTCCTGTTTCAGCTGCAGGCGATTCATAACCGGCCATGTTTTAAACCGTGAGACCACACTCAAATCTCGTTGGTCTATGTTCGTATCGTAATTCATAAAATGTAGGTCATCCGGCAAGATCGGCTCTTCAGTTTCATAATACAAAAGCATCGCTTGCATAGTTTTACCGACGAGATCTCTACTTTCGAGCACTTCAGACTCATTGCGCACCATAAACACCGCACCGAGAATCAATGAGGCTAATAGCGAGATAATCAGCATGACCACTAAAATTTCTAAGAGAGTAAACCCACTTACGCTTTTATCTGCATGTTTGTAAAATTGATTATTCATAAACAATAAACCTAAAGCCTGTGTAGGTATTTGACTGGGTTTCTTCCATTGCGTCGCGCGCAGTAGGCACACAACGCAGTCCCGTATCTCGCCAAGAACCGCCACGAATAACCCGCATATTACCAAGCGTATTATGCTGGTGCCCATCTGCTGGATCTGCCTGATTGCCATGGACGCTGCTATGACGCGCAACTCCTGGCGCCACAGATCGTCCTATAGTACAGTACGGCATTTTCTTATCCCAGTCATCTTTACACCATTCAGCTACATTTCCCAATATATGGTATAAGCCAAATGAGTTGCGAGGCTGAGCAGCGGGATCGAATGCCCACGTCCTTTTTTCTGCGCTTAACTTCCCAATATCAGGATTAGTAATATAACCACCTGAGGCATCGGGCACCTTTGAAACAGTCGCCTGCAGATGATTAGTAATATGCAGCCAGCCAAAGGCAGCACTATCCGCAGCACCGTCTCCATCGGTATCAATGCTCGTCAAACCTGTACTGCGTGCGTTTGGCAATGCCCCCGGAGTAACTGGTGGGATAAATTCTGGTACGTTCATGCTGGGCAAATGGCGCATGTCACATACATAGGGTATCATCCATTCGTTATCCGCATCAACAGTCGCTAAGCGACTCTCATCATTGAGTCCAAATTTATTGAGAAGCTGCAGTGAAAAATGATCCTGAATAACATCACGCGGAGCATCTCGCCATGTCTGATGAACTGGTCTATGGTAATTACTTGGATGGAATGCACGAAATTTTCTCAGAATGCTTTCATATGTATCAGGCCGATACCAGCCAGATACCACTACTCCAGGGGGCACTGGGTACACATTCCCCGTATTCGCATTATAACTGTTTTTACCGAGGCTAAAGGGGAATGCCCATATTTGTGGCCAAGCCGCACCAGGGTCGTAGCCGCGTGCCATATATTCCCATTCGGCTTCACTTGGTAATTCCGCCGTTGCTCCCAGCAAGCCACTCAATGCTGTATTAAATGATTCCGCATCAATCGCACTTACAAAAACGGGGTCCTCAAGAGTCGCATCATACGCATAGACAGCATCTCCGGGCCAAGAAGCTGGCGCAGCTGACATGACCTCATCCCACAACTGCATACCGACCTCTTTTTCACTGACCCAAAAATTCTTTGTGAAATAGACATGATACGCCCTGTCTTCTGGAGTCACTTGATCATTTGGCAAAACAGCACCAGGATTACTCAATTCTTGGTAACGGGATCCCGGGTAATGTGCTGTCGCACCCATTGGGAACGGCCGTGCAGAGGCCACTAAACTCGCCTCTACATAATACATCCGCACGGTTAAGCCGCCAACAGTTATATCGCAATAATAACGAGCCGTATTATTGCCATTAAAATCAATAATATGCTCTGTTTCCACTGTAGCTGCAGCACCCCATGCAGGAAGTGCTGGCGCAGCAGCAGATAGTACAGCCACACAGACAAACAGTATTGCACATGTCAGAGAAAGCTTAGTGCTATACATCAGTATTTGTCTCCACTTTTCCTGCCTGCCGAATACGTATACAATTCACGTTGCATAAT
>CBDUFM010000621.1:0-2730 GCA_965366325.1 uncultured bacterium | reverse complement strand
AATATCCCGTACGTGAAATACGGGGGATTGAAATTTCTCGAAGCTGCACACGTCGATCGCGATTATGGCAACAGCAAGGGTATGCTCAGTTACCTCTACGATGAGGATACCTGGCCTTCTGGTTTTGCAGGTGGCGCAGTCACAAGCGATTTACGATTCCGCCAGCGCTGGCTTTCGCTGCAACGTGGCGTAGCAACGACCGACAAGCACTGTCGACCGCTCTGCGCCTATCGCATACACCTTGATGCCGATGGTTATTTAGAAAATTATACAAGCATAACGCTAGCAGCATGCACAGATGATGATTGGTGCCTCAGCCAACACATCGCTCCGAACACGGATCGTTTCAACGGTGCCGCTTATTTAGATGTTTTAAATCCACAGGCCGTTGATGCTTTTATTGCCAGCACCCATCAAAAATACCTCGACAGTTTCGGCGGCAGCTTTCCTAAAGACGTCCCCGCTATTTTTACTGACGAACCACAAATGGCACGCTTTCATGAATTAGAAAGTAGCAGTTCTGGGATTGCTTTAATTCCTTGGACCGATGACATTCCTGAAACTTTTGCTGCTCAATGGGACTGCGATATTTTCGCTATTTTTCCCGAAATTATTTTCCCGCGCAAACAGGGGCCGAGTCCACAACGCTGGCGCTTCTGGGATCACATAAGCGAATGTTTTGCCAATGCCTTCGCCATGCGCATTGGAGCGTGGTGTGAACAAAACGGCATTGCTCTCACTGGACACATGATGGCCGAAGCCAGTCTCGGCAGCCAAATGGCCTACCTTGGGGAAGCGATGCGCCATTATCACGGCTTTCAAATTCCCGGCATTGATATGCTCTGCGATCATTACGAACCGAGCACCGCCAAACAAGCAGTGAGCGTAGCCCGCCAAGATGGCCGCAGCGCAGTGATGAGTGAACTCTACGGCGTCACGAATTGGGATTTTCCATTTCGCGGTCATAAATGCCAAGGCGACTGGCAAGCCGCACTCGGCGTGACCCTGCGCGTTCATCATTTAGCGTGGCTCAGTATGGAAGGCCAAAGCAAACGCGATTATCCCGCAGCGATTGGCCCACAGTCACCGTGGTATAAAGAATACCGGCTCATCGAAGATCACTTTGCCCGCGTCAATGTTGCCTTAACCAGTGGCACGGCCCTTGTTCGCGTTGCTGTTTTGCATCCCATTGAAAGTGCCTGGTTGCATCGCGGCGTGGCCCAGCTCGATCATGGTCCCCAAGCCGCACAGGAACAAGCCTTCAACAATTGCATTCATTGGCTCATGGACGGGCAGATTGATTTTGATTTTATTGCTGAGTCCCTACTCCCCCTACAATATCAACACAGCAGCGACCAGAAACTGCATGTTGGTGAAATGCAGTACGATGTCATTGTTCTACCGCAATTAGAAAGCATACGCAGTAGCAGCCTCAGTATCTTGAAAACATTTTTAGCTGCTGGTGGCACGGTGCTGCTCGCTGGCAATTGTCCGCGCTACTGTGATGGCGAAGACGCCCGCGCAGACATCGAAGCCCAGCTTGCCCAAGCACAACGAGTCGCCTATACACACAATGATCTACTAGCCGCCTTAGAACCATGGCGAGAATTTGAAGTCCGTCATCACAATACATTACGTCATCAACATATCGTTCATCAATTACGTCAGGTCGATCAGCAGCGACTTTTATTTTGCTGTCATCGACAACAAGAAAGCAATGGTGCCAGCCCATGGGGTTCTTCGACGCTTGCAAGTCAGATTCGCATGCGTGGACAATGGCGGGTCTACGAACTCGACACCCATAGCGGTGAAGAAACGCCCTGTGCTTATTGGCACCAAAAAGACGGCGCTAACGTTCACACCTATATCGACTGGCAGGTAGAGGCACATGCCCATCGCCTGCTTCGCTTCGAAGCATCTCCAACAGTAGCACTGCAGCGACCCAGCTTGGATAGGCAATGGACGACACTGCATAATTGTCCTGCGCCGCAATCAGTAATCCGTGAAGAAGAAAATGTTTTATTATTAGATTTAGCGGAATGGCGGGTGGATGATGAAGACTGGCAGCCACGCCAAGATAGCATCATCACCCAATTACAATTAGCCAAGCGTTATCAATGGCCTGACTGGGCGCAGCCCTATAGCGTTACAGATGCTGGTCCCAAACATCGGGTACATCGTCGTTTTCACATCCACAGCACAACAGCGATTCGCGGTGCGCGGTTGATGTGCGAGCGCATCCACGCTGCACAGATTCTTTTAAATGGTGAACAGATTGATAACAGCCAGCAGGGCCACTGGGTTGATACTGATTTAACCTGTTGCGCGCTGCCTGATTTAGCAATTGGGACACATAGTTTAGAAATCATACTCGACATTGATGCAGTCGACCGTCATTTAGAATGGTGTTATGTACTCGGTGATTTTAACGTTGAAACACGTGGCGCTACAGCTTCGATCTGTCAAAAAACCAGCGATTTACAATGGGGCGATGTCACTGGACAAGGTTTAAGTTTTTACGGCGGCAATCTTGATTACACTTGTGATGTAGTCATTTCAGAAAACGGACATTATGCACTACGCTGCCCACGCTTTGCTGGCGCCCTGCTCCGCGTTAGCTGCGATGGTGTAGATTGCGGTCCCATTGCCTTTGCACCGTACCGTGCCGAACTGGGATATTTAAAAGCAGGAACACATACACTATGCATCCGTGCTTTTGGTAATCGTCAT
>CBDUFM010000620.1:0-2740 GCA_965366325.1 uncultured bacterium | reverse complement strand
GGTCATCATCGATTAAGAGTGATTTCACGTTAACCGGTAGACCAGTTTTAAAGCTCTTGTTGGCAGCAATCCCAGTCAGGATAGATTGCGCCCCGCCAATGTGATTTGCCGCACGTTTTAACGGGTCCGCTGCGGGATTCGGTAGGAAAATATCATCCAGCAGGCGCTTGTCGCCACCACCGTGTCCGCCTTCACTGGATTCTACTTCGACTAAGCGTGGTTGTTCCCAGTGTGGACGAATGAGAATGCGTGTTGGTTCTGTGATTTCAAAGGTTTCACCTTCGCGAATGTCAAGACGGTTAGCATCTTTTTCATGACCAGAAATGTAAGAATTTTCTTCGACGTCATATTCAAGGCGGCCTTTGGTGCCGTTAAATGCAATGCGGTAGCCTTCCCAGGGGCCGTAAGCCATCAGGTGATACGACATGGTAGCGCCAGTGTTGTATTTAACCAAGACAGACATGTCGTCTTCGATGCTGATGCCATCACCAAATACATTTTGGTCGCGTAGGTAACCATCTTCGTGTTCTGCATCTTTATACAGTGACTTGAGGCGGTCGCCGCCTTTTTCAAGATCCAATTGAAATGGATCATGGTCATTGCCAGTGCCACGGTAGAAGGGACGTGGTTCACCACGTTGCTCTGCATTTTCACGTCCGTAAAAGACTAGTCCACCATAGCCAAAAACTTCTGTTGGCGCAGCGTCGAGCCACCAGTTTACTAGGTCAAAATGATGTGTGCTTTTGTGTACCATTAAACCACCAGAGTTTAATTTATCACGATGCCAGCGACGGAAGTAATCCGCGCCATGGGAGGTGTTGAGAACCCATTCGAAGTGCACGGATTTTACGTCACCAATAACACCAGCTTGGAGTAGCTCTTTGACTTTACTATTTCTTGGGGCGTAACGATAATTAAAGGTCACGCGCAATTTTTTCCCAGTGCGTTCAATAGCATCGAGAATGGCGCGACATTTGCCATCATCGACAGTCATTGGCTTTTCGCTAATCGCATCACAACCAGCTTCCATAGCGCGAATAATGTATTGATGGTGGGTGCGGTCCATGCTCGTGACAATGACGATGTCAACTTTGTTATCGCTAATCATTTTTTCAAATTGATCAGGCTTGTAAGTTGGTAGAAGGTCTACGTTATATTTTTCAGCGTAATGCTTGTTGTAAAAATCCATACGCGTTTGATTGGTGTCGCAGTAAGCAACTAATTCGGCGTGGTCTTGGTAATGTTCATAAATGGCGCCACTGAACATGGCTGAACGGCCACCGCTACCGACTATTGCATATCTGGTTTTACTCATGTTTCATCTCCATGACAGAGATCCTAGGGAGTGGGGGCAGCATTGGCCATATCTGATGCGCTCAAAGTCTATACAATATCGCTCATGCCTATCTAACGACTATCGGCGTAAAACGACTGATCCTCTGGGGTTTAGGGACAGAGACTCCTGGGCCTGTACCTGTTCGCTCATATTTTCCCAAGAAGCATCGAGCCTGATTTCCTGTGTTGTGCAGGAAAAGTTATGAATAAACAGGTATTCGTGCTCAGCTGAGCAGCGTCGTTGAACGCTAACCCCATCGGGTACGCTGGGTAAATTGCGGTGTAGGCCAACTTGCTTGATGAGACTGCCGTAGAAATCACTGAGAAAATCGCTCTCTGCTTGAAAGCCAATATAATAGCAGCAGCCCGTACCATAGTTATTGCGTGTCAGTGCGGGGAGTCCGGCTAAATAATCATCATCGAAAGTAGCGAGGACCTCTGCGCCATTGCTGCGAATGAGGTCGGCAAAATGTATGGCCTTATAATGCTCAGCGATGGCCAGCGATGAATCTGTTATGCTAACGCCACGCCGCTCTCCTGCAGGGATGCCATCTAATTCTTCTACCCATAAACCGGCGATGTCTTTCAGTGGACCAGGAAAGCCACCTGCAAAGCAGAGATCGCTTTCATTAACGTAGCCGGACCAGTAGGTCAGCACCAGGCAACCGCCATTTTCTACGTAGCGCCGAATGTTTGCGACAGCTTTTTCGTTTAGCAAATGCAAGAGTGGCGCGACAACCAGTTTGTATCCATCTAAGTCATATTCGGGCGGAACGGCGGTTACATTACAAGCGGCCTGCCAAAAAGGCGCATAGTGGCTGATGCAGGCAGCGACATAATCGCGCTCATCCCATCGCGCATTGGTACTCAGTTCGAGGGCCCAATGAATTTCTTGATCAAATAAAATGGCAACGTCGCTGGGGATTTCAGAACCGATAACATCTTTAATTTGTTCCAATTCTTTGCCTATGCCGGCGATCTCTTGAAAATAACGGGTGTGTTCATGTCCAACATGTTCAACCATAGAGCCATGGAATTTTTCCATTTCACCACGCCCATTGCGCCATTGAAAATACATCACGCTATCAGATCCATGACCGATTGCCTGAAGGGCGGTGCGGCGTAAGTTGCCGGGTCGCTGTTGTTTGCTACCTGGACTCGCAGTCGGATTGCTCTCCATCATCATGTAGGGTCGACCCTGATTGAGACCGCGATACACATTATGTTGAAAAGCACATTGCATAGCGCGCTGGACATCACCAGCATCATCTTGGTAATGCGGATAATTATCCCACGACACAAAATCCAGTTTCGGCGCCAGCTTTTTCCATTGGGTTGTGAGGCTATCTGACAACAGTGCGTGCATGTTGTGAGTCAGCGGCACACCGGGCGAGTGAGGGCGAAT
>CBDUFM010000619.1:0-2741 GCA_965366325.1 uncultured bacterium | reverse complement strand
GTGACGCTCGGTTCGATGCGCTGATTTATGTAATCTTTTGCAAACGATTTGACGAGATCACCAAAAAACAAACAAACAATGAGAATCAGGGCTGAAACACAGATGCCGCCATAGCAGGTGATTTTAATATATGGATTCATGCGTGGTTCTCCAGCAAGCCGCTACTGTGTATTGCAGGAGCAGCATGTCTGCAGCTATTGTTTTGATGGGCGCGCATTACTGCTGCTTGCGCCAGCGTGCTGGGGACTGGCCGTGCTGTTCGCGAAAGCGACGAATAAAATAGGCGCTGTCTTGAAAGCCGCAGGCGATTGCGATTTGCTGAATGGCGAGGCGCCTTTGTGTGAGCAGAAGTCGTGCTTTTTTCATGCGTAGCTTGAGGAGGCTTTCGGTAAACGAGCAACGAGCGTGCTGTTTGAAGAGCCGCGCAAGGTGATTGGGGTGAATGCCAAAGCTGGCGGCGCAATCGCTGCGGCTGATGTCCTCACCGCAGTGTTCTTCCAGCCAGTTGCGCATCGCTAGCCACTGAGGTGCGGGTCCACCTGCTGTGTTTGTTTGTAATTCGTGATGGAGATGCCAGAGCCACGCGTTGAGCCAGGCAATGCGGCTGCTTTGCGCGGTCTCGGGAGATCTGCTGATCAGTGAAAAGAGTTCGGGACCCGGTTCTTGGTCACATCGCGGGAGAATGCACGCATCGAGTGGTGGAAAGCCGCGTGGGTCGTCGAGTTTCTGTGGATCAAGGCAGCGGGCGATGCCGCAGAGCACGTGATCAGTGTCGCAGGTGAAGCGGAGA
Source organism: uncultured bacterium (assembly GCA_965366325.1). Lineage (GTDB taxonomy): Bacteria > Planctomycetota > UBA11346 > UBA11346 > UBA11346 > JANQLF01. The sequence continues at coordinate 1,951 of CBDUFM010000619.1, read as the reverse complement.
AAATAGCCGGGACTGAGATGTTCGGTGCGGGCAAAGGTGCCAGGCATGTGTAGGACGGCGCTGCCACTCTCCAGCATCAGTTCGCGTTCCTTGCCGCCGCTGTGGATGCGCATGCGTCCTTGGCCGCGGCAGCGGATGCTAATATACGGTACATGTGTTATGCCACCGTGCTTGCCACCATCTTCGGGTAAGGGCGTAGATTCGTTGATAGAGACCGATTTTATGCTCAGATTATTCAAAATATTGCCAAAATGGAGCGACCATTCGCTATTTGAGCGTAGTTTGAGGTCAGGATGCTGCATCTTACCCATACGTTACAATATTTATACTTTTGTTATGAATGCAATATTGCAAGGCAGTTTTTACCTGCTTAGAATGCGCATTTGGAGAACAGTTATGCCCTTCCGTATTCATGCTGACGGTACATTTGACCTCGAATCGCGTGCTGGTGCCTTACGACAGTGCTGGCCGGGCATCGATCTTGAGCCGATTCGCTGTGCACGCGTCGAAGTGGCAGAGAATCAGGTGACCTACCATGTAGCCAGCGGCCACATGGTCTTGCATTTCAGCGATGCGGGTATCGATGCGAGTCTGCACGGTTTCTCCGAGGCCCCGCATTGGTTTCAGCCAATTTGCTCAGCGCGCATGGAGGGTTTCACGGACTTCTTTCGACAGGGTGTTGGGTTTTCAGGGCCAACGGGGTCTCTGAGTATTGAGGGGCTCGGAAAAGAGTCTTGGTCCTATGAAAGTTATCTGCATCAGGTCTTATTTAATGCCGATGAACAATGCATGGCACTCTATCCCGTGCAGCATCGAGACTTTGTATTTCGCTCGAATATTCGGCAGACGGTGTTTAATCATAATTTTAGAAATAGAGAAATTGGGGAAAGTCTTCGTAGCTTTTCCTGCGGCTTTCGTTGTGAGCGGATTCAAACGGGCGAGCACTTGCAGCTACCACGTTTATGCATCGCTGAAGGTGAGGGGCTCTACGCAAGTTTAGAACATGTAGTGCGGCATATCGGTGATGCCTTGCAGGCGCGTGCGCCTTCCACGCCGCGTTATCACTACTGCGCCTGGTACCACCACACCAGCAATCTCACCGAGCCGTTATTTATCGATGCAATTAATGGCATGAAAAAAGTCGACCCAGCGCGGCAGATGCAAGCAGCACAAATTGACGATGGCTATTGCACAAGTCGCGGTGATTGGTTGACGTTTAAAGAGCATTTATGGCCACAGGGTTTAGAGCCCGTATTTAAGCAGGTTGCTGATGCGGGTTATGATCCCGGTATTTGGGTAGCGCCTTTTATGGTTGGTAGTTCCTCACGCTTGGCGGCTGAGCACCCAGATTGGTTATTGCATGATAGCGACGGTAATCGTTTGGTAGAGTGGAAGCGCTATCGTCACGGCTCGCCAGATTTTGAACATTACATTTTAGACAGCTCGCATCCTGATGCGATGGCATGGATAAAAACAGTTTTCGAAACATTTTATGCGTGGGGTGTGCGCGTGTATAAAACCGATTTTCTGGAATGGGGATTTAAGGATTCAACGAAGGTGAAACGTTATGCACCCGGTAAAACCGGCGCCCAGTATTTTGACGACATGATGTCCTGTATTCGTACGGCGATTAAAGACAGTTATTGGCTTGGCTGCATTACGTATTTTGCGCCGTCCATTGGTTACATGGATGGCATGCGTATGACGTCAGACGTTGGCGTGGAATGGAGTCGCCACGGTGGTACGGGAAATGATGGCTGTGGTGGTGGCACCGAAAATATGATCGAAGAATCTTTCGCGACACTTTATATGAATAATATTTTATGGCAAAACGATCCAGATGTGACGTTTGTGCGGGATTTCCATATAGATTTAACTGATACGGAAATAAAAACGCTCGCTCATTATAATGGCCTCATGGGTCATAGTGTGAACACCAGCTGCGAGATAG
>CBDUFM010000618.1:0-2743 GCA_965366325.1 uncultured bacterium | reverse complement strand
GTTAGTACATGCAGACGATTGTCCATCTGGCGCGATGGATTTATTGTTAATGCCGTCGCAAATGGTTTTACAAATACATGAAAGCATTGGTCACCCACTGGAGCTTGATCGTATTTTGGGTGATGAGCGCAATTATGCGGGCACCAGCTTCGTGACCCAAGACATGTTCGGCAGCTACCAATATGGTTCGTCTTTATTAAATGTGAGTTTTGACCCAAATATCACGGAGCAGAATGCCAGTTATGCTTTTGACGATGAGGGTACGGCTAGTGAAAAGGTGATGCTGATTGAAAATGGCATTTTGAAAACCCCCTTAGGTGGTGCGATATCGCAGCAACGCGCTGGGATGTCTGGCACCGCAAATAGTCGTGCGAGTTCCTGGAATCGCCCGCCCTTAGACCGGATGTCGAATATTAATTTAGAGTGTGGATCCAGCTCTCTAGAAGAGATGATTCAAGGGATCGAATACGGCGTCCTAATGGATGGTAATCGTTCGTGGTCGATTGACGATTCGCGTAATAAATTCCAATTTGGATGTGAGTTTGCTCAGATTATTAAAAATGGTAAACGTGCAGAGATTGTTAAAAACCCCAATTACCGTGGCATCTCTTCATCATTCTGGCGCAATTTACATGCCGTTGGCGACCTAGCTTCACGTGACGTGATGGGCATCAACAACTGTGGTAAGGCAGAGCCCAATCAAGTCATGTATGTTGGTCATGCTAGTCCCCCCTGTGTCTTTAAGGATGTCGCTGTATTTGGAGGTGCATCATGAATCAGCAGACTATTTTTAAAAACGTACATGATTGTATTTCCGAAGCTCAGCAAAATGATGAGGTAATTCTTGCTAATTTTGAAGGAGAGATATCTGAATTTGCCCGCCTCAATCATAATAAAATACGCCAACTAGGGCAGGTTGAGCAAATGTACCTCAGTATCGAACTTATTGTCGGTCAGCGCCATAGCGGTATGCGACTCAGCCTGAGTGCAGACGATGCTTTTAATCGCGGGCTTATTTTAGAAGCCTTAGAGAGCCTGCGTCAACAATTGCCGTTGTGTATTGATGACCCCTATTTGTCCTATAGCACTGAACCCTATCGGTCTGAGGACATTCGTGACGCAAATGTACCAGAGACCAAGCACGCCTTGCAGCAATTGCAGGCCGAAGCAGGTGCTGTTGATTTAGTCGGCATTTGGGCCAGCGGTTTTATGTATCGTGGTTTTTGCAATAGTCTGGGACAGTCAAATTGGTTTGCACAGCAGAATGCGCACTGTGACTGGAGCCTCTATCATCAGGCTGATAAGGCTGTGAAATGCAGTTACGCTGCTAGCCACTGGGATACGGCTGCATTTAGTCAGGCCATACAAAAAGGTCTGAGCGAGTTAAGCTACGTCAAACGCCCAGCTAAAACTATCGCGGCTGCTTCGTATCGCTGTTACCTCTCGCCATCTGCGTTGAATGAAATACTTGGCATTATTTCATGGCGTGGCTTTGGCTATAAAATGCAACATACCAAACAGAGCAGCCTACAATTATTGGTCAATGGCGAGCGCAGCCTCCATCCACAGGTCACGATTAGTGAAGATACTGAGCACGGACTCGGTCCTGTTTTTACTGATAGTGGCTTTAAAATTCCCGGTTCGGTTCCCCTCATTAAAGCAGGCAAGCACAGTGGCGCACTTTGTAATGCCCGATCGGCGGCTGAATACAAACAAACCATGAATAGTGATGGCGAATATCCCAGTAGCCTTGTCATGGAAGCGGGTGATTTAAAACAGAGCGATGTGCTAGCACAATTGGATACCGGCATCTATATCAACGATCTCTGGTATTTAAATTATTCAGATCCGATGGCTGGTCAAATCACAGGGATGACGCGCTTTGCCTGTTTTTGGGTCGAGAACGGTGAAATTGTTGCCCCTATAAACGTCATGCGTTTTGATGACAGTATCTTCAATTTACTTGGCGATGAGTTAGAAGCGATCAGCGATTGCTCCATGCACTTACCAGATGCCTCAAGCTACGCCCAGCGCAGTACCAGATCGGCCTGTTTACCAGGCGTCTTAGTCAAAAACATGCGCTTTACGTTATAGGAATTTTATTAATGAAACTCAAAAGACTTTGTCCGATGCTCAACGTGAGCGATATTCATAAGAGCTTGGCTTTTTATAAGGATGCCCTCGGTTTTGACGTTGTCAGCGATAAGGCAGCGGTCGAGGAATGGCGCTGGGCAACGATCCGTTCCGGTGACACCGAGTTAATGCTGTCTGAAACTGGCTGTTCACCTGGTTTAGTGAAAGACATAGATCCGCAGCAGTCAGTGTCATGGCCGGCAATCTACTATTTTTATCCAGAAGATGTGACGGCTCTGCACCAGCATATGCTGAACTGCAAGTTTAAACCGACAGATGTCAAAAATACGATATATGGGATGAAGGAATTTAGCATCCAAGACCCAGATGGTCATATGCTGAGTTTCGGTGAAGATGCCGCTTCTAGCTCTTAGTGTGCACTGCTTCTATTTATTCGCTTTCCTCAGGCAAAAAAGTGCGCCTACGACTAGGGATTAAATGACATATCTGCCAGATGACGGCAAATATTATCCCGATTAAGGCACCAAGGTAAGAAAAGTTATGCATAAAACCTGCGTGCATAAAAGCGAGTGGATTACTGATCTCATGGTCATAGCGCGTGACCGTGCCAACGGCCACACCGCCATTCTCGCTGATGCTCGAAGGCGAG
>CBDUFM010000617.1:0-2749 GCA_965366325.1 uncultured bacterium | reverse complement strand
CCGGACAGCTCACTACTCACCTTTGCCTTGCCCGTGTCTGGCTGTGTTCAGATTGTTGAAAAAGGCTCCATCTGCATTGACGGGATTAGCCTCACCTGCTTCAATCTCGACAAAGATCAGTTTCAAGTTGCAGTCATTCCACACACCCTAGCGGTAACCACGCTTGGTAAGTTAGTAGCCCAGCAAGACGTCCACATGGAACAGGATATGATTGGTCGCTGGGTTGCCCGCCTGTTGCCACAGTGAGCCTATACGCATGAGCACTGCCAGAGCCTTGATATGATTTGGACTATTTGCCGTCGCGATTTACTCTATTTCTTTACCACGCCCTTAGCGTGGCTGGTCCTCATGGCATGGACCCTCTTGATCAATGCTATTTTTTATTTTTTTGATTTACAACCAGCGCTTAGCAACCCGAGCTATCAACCCCTGTTTATTAATTCACTTTCTTGGGGTACAAAAATCCTGTTCCTGCTCGCCCCCGCCCTCACCATGAATAGCTTTGCCCTCGAACGCAGCCAAGGGACCATTCAACTACTGCAAACAGTTCCGATTCGTGAATGGCAGCTACTTCTTGGTAAATTCCTATCCTGCTGGCTCATGCTCCTCACTCTCGTCGCTGCAACCCTCTTGCAAATTATTATTCTTTATTTCGTCAGTGACATCCACGTGCCTTCACTACTCGCTGGATATCTTGGATATATATTGCTCAGTGGATTATTTGCCGCTATCGGTGTTTGGATCAGCCTCTTAGTCGATAGCCCCATTGCGGCCTATGTCTTAACCTTTGGCGCGATCATGATCCTATTTCTTCTAGGATCCTTTGGGGCTGATGAATCACTGCTCGGAACGATTGGTAACTTTATTGGCTTAACCGAACGCTTCTCAGCTTTCATGAGTGGTGACCTACGCTTAGGCTGCGTGATTTATTTTATGAGTCTGAGTGGTGTCTTTTTATTATTAGCGCATGGCGCCCTGCGTGCGAGACGTCTCCATGGCTAAGGCATCACAAAAAACAAAACTCATGGGCTTCATTGGTGGCCAAACCATCTTTGGCATACTCTTTCTGCTCGTCCTGGTTGCCGCTGCTGATAAAAGCGACCTGCGCAGTGACTGGTCCCTCTCTGGGACTTACTCGCTACACCCTGCAACCGAACGCATTGCTAAAAATATCCAGCAAGAAGCCACCATTTATGGTATTTGGCCCAAGTACCCAGAAGACAATAGTCGCGATGCCGCCTTCCTGCGGAATCAAAAAACTGTTATTGAAAAAATTAAATTAATTGCTGCACAATCACCCAAATTACGCTTTGAGCACATTGATCCAAACATCGACAAGCCACGCCTTAAACAAGTCGAAGAACAAATTGGCACAAGCAGTTCACGCAGCATTCATATAGTGGCTAGCAATGGCCGACAAATCAAAGTTCCCTATGGCTATTACTTTGACCGCGAACTCGAGAGCAGCATTTCCTCCGCACTGCTCGCTGTCGAACAAAAAGAGACGGTGCAAATTAGTGTCCTCAGTGGACACGGGGAACTTGGCCAATCTGATAATGCCGATGACAGTTGTCGCTTGTTGCTTCAACAATTTAAACAATCCGGCTACGAACTACTTGAGTTAAATCCGAATACGTTAAGCACCCTCGGTCGCATTCCACAAGATAGCGTACTCTTTATAGCTGGCCCGACGGCTGACCTCGGTAGCGATACGGTTAAGCACATCGACGATTTCCTGAGTGCTGGCGGTAACGCACTCGTGCTCGCTGACTATCGCTGCCCCAAAGATCTATCGGCATTATTACGCAAGCGTGGGATGATGCTGGGGCATGGCATTTGTGCGCCCGATCAAATTTTTAATCCCGACCCACCCGTATTAGTACCTTCGATCATATGCAGCAGTGACCAATCCATTATTACCAATGATGGTCGTTACGATCGCATTAGCCTCATCTCTACACCCGACTACCCAGCCATTGCCATGGAACACCCCGTTGCCCAGCGCACTGTCAAATCCAACCGGGCAATACTCATGCCCTACAATAGTTTATCCCAACCAATCTTCCGCCAAAGTTTCGCCCAAGGCCTCAAAGACTTCGAACAGCACATGCAAGCACAAGGCACGGTGCCATATAAAATTGACCCACTTATCACTATTGCAGGTCCGAATGTTTGGTACACATCACTCAACAACGCTAAAAAATTTCCCGAAGACCTGAACGACAAAACCAAGGTGTTTCATCTCGGGGTTTCGATTCGTTACCAACTCGCTGTCGATGCGGTGGTTAAAGATAACGAGTCACGTATGGTTATTTTAACCAGTCGCCAATGCGCTAGCGACAGCGTCATCAGCCAAACTAAATATGCGAATGACCTCTTATTATTAGATGCGATTGCTTGGTTAGGCTTTCGCGAACAAAGCAGCGATATCCCACCGAGCAGCTTTACCGAATTACAAGTAAGCTGCTCGGAAAGCACCATGACGATGCTGGGCTATCTTATGCTGTTGGTCATTCCGATGTCTTGTCTGGCGTTGGCGATGCTGACGTGGTGGGATCGTCGCTAGCAGTTTTTCCCTTACTAATCGCAATTACCTCCAAGGTCTTGCCCCGTAAATATTTCTCTGCCAAGGCCATTAATTCAGCGATGGTCATGGCTTGGTAATCGGCCTCCATAGTATGAGCCCAACCTAAACGCTGCGGGTTACTCTGCGCCTGTGCAAGCACAGAGCGTAACCAATAACCATTAC
>CBDUFM010000616.1:0-2758 GCA_965366325.1 uncultured bacterium | reverse complement strand
ATTGGCAGCGTCTGCCGGAATGCCACATCACCAACGGCGCCGAAGCAACAGAAGTTAAACATCCAGATGGCCTGTTCACGGTTCAAGCACCGCAGATTACCTGCGTCAATCCCATTGGCAGCGGAGATTCCTATATTGCCGGACTTGCCCATGCGCGCCTCAGCGGTCAAACACTCTCTGCACAATTAGCCTACGCTTCCGCTGCAGGTGCAGCAAATGCTAGCCAATTGGCTGTTGCAAAAATGTCCATCCAAGAAATTAAAGACCTAACACCTCAGGTATCGGTCACTCCTAATAGTCAGGCATAGTCCTCTCATGAAATTAATCCCCTGTCGCCTCTCACAAATGCTCATCGAAGAACGCACGGACAGCCAAATTATTTTTTTAAATGAAATTGAGGGACAACGTAAAATTCCAATCATGATTGGTCCACTCGAGGCGCTAGCCATTGATCGCGCGATTAAAAAGCAATCGTTTCCACGCCCCCTTACCCATGATCTTATTATTGAAATTCTTAAACAAACCAAATCTGCATGCATCGCTGTGCGCATAACAGAAATACGTGATGGCACCTTTTACGCAGAATTAGTCATTCAAGATCAAGAAGGCAACGAGCATCTCATGGATTGCCGCCCTTCTGATGCCATCGCGTTATTAGTGCGTTTGGATAAAGTCCCCCTGTATGTTTCCGAAGACGTTTTAGATGAGGCCCCATAAGTATCATGAAAGCCATGCCAGAAAATCCATTTGCCAAAAGACAATACGGTCAACTAGAACAAATTAACCAACATGCGTATATTTTTCGTAACATTGTAAATTCTACCGTTTTTGTTGGCGAAAAAGGCATCGCCGTCATCGATACGCAGGTCAACCTCGCACTCGCGCGCCGCCTACGCGCACTCCTAGAAACAACCTTTAATAAACCTATTTTATATGCAATAAACACCCATTACCACTGGGATCACACCAACGGTAATAGCATCTTCAAAGAAGCCGGTGCCAACTTGGTTGGCAATAAAGACACAGCTGATTTCATGGTTAGCAAAGCACCCCGCCAAAAAGCTTTTCTAGCAAGTCGCGGCTTTGAATTAGGTCCTGATCCACTAGCACATGATATTTTTATTGAAGATCAATCTGAATTTAGTCTCGGCAATATAACACTGCAATGCAGTCGGGGGCATAGTGCTGAAACCGATGACCCAACGCTCATCTATTGCCCTGAAGCCAATGTCCTCGCAAGTGGCGACACCGTGATGACCGGCAGCTTCCCCATTTTCGGCCAGCCAGTTCAGCAAGAAGGACTCGAAAACGACAATTGGCTGACAGCGATCAATGAAATCCGTGGCTTTAATACCGAATTTGTTTGTCCTGGGCACGGTCCTGTCGCAGACGCGGCCGCACTGACCTTACTAGAAGATATCTGCCGCTTTTTCCTTGATGAAACACGCAAGGCATCTGAATCTGGATTGTCCCTCGAGGACAGCATTAAACATATTGAAAGCAATTTACCTGCATGGATCGCTAAAATTCCTGAAGTCTGGGGCACGCCTCGCTATGCCATTTTACGTGCATGGGCAGGTCTCCACGATCTGGGTGAGCCAGGTTGGCAGCACGTGAAACCAAGTGTGATTCCTGAAAATAAAATAGCAGCAAGCGCCACAGCAAACGGTTGTTCCGACAGCCAAGCTTTTCTCGACACAGCAGAACAATGCAAAGAAGGCGGCGACTTAGCCCAGGCCATTTCCCTCTTACAGATTGCCTGTGAACAATTTCCACAAAACAGCGCCATCCCAACGCGCCTAGGTGATTATTTAATTGATGCCAGCAAACCCATTGCATCCGTTTTAGAAAAAGGTGACTGCTTTAATGAGGCTCGACGTTGCTGGCAACGCGCCTTAGAAATAGACCCACAGTGTGCCGATGCGCTCATGTCTGATGCTCAATTCTTAGTGATGATGTCATTCCGTAATGGCGACGATCCTGATCTTGGCATAGCGCGCCTAGAACAAGCTGCAGCCGCCGGTGCAGCTGCTGAGAAAATTCACTTTTATCGCGGCATTGCCGAACGAAGCAGCGGCAACGAAAGCGCTGCCTTGTCACACTTTCAACAAGCACTCAGTGTAAATCCAGGATTTATGCCGGCTCGCCTTGCACTGATGGGGTAATCGGTGCTTACCGAAGCGTATAATTACCATCTCCCACCAGCATTAATTGCACAAGAAGCTGTTGAGCCACGCGATGCTGCGCGACTCCTGCACGTCTCCTTAAACGAACTGCCCAGCAAAACGGCACACAGTGATAAACACGTGCGCGATCTCACGCAGATTTTACGCAAGGGTGACCTCCTCGTCCTTAACACTACCAAAGTTTTTCCGGCGCGTTTATTTGGCCAAAAGGATAGCGGTGGCCAAGTTGAGATTCTCCTCATTCATCCAAGCCATATAAATCAATGGCGTTGCATGATTCGTGGCAAAGTGCGTGTCGGCACAGACATCCTAGTCGCCGATCAACGCCTACGCGTAGTGGCTTGTCACGAAAACGGCGAACGCGATATCCAGCTTCTCGATGGGTTTGATATCTTTGCATTTACCGATGCCCACGGCCACATCCCTCTCCCTCCCTATATAAAACGCGAAGACACTGCCGCTGATCGCGAACGATACCAAAGTGTCTTTGCAGAAAAAAATGGTTCAGTAGCTGCTCCTACCGCCAGCCTACATTTCACCACCGCGCTGCTCGAAGACATCCAGGCCCTAGG
>CBDUFM010000615.1:0-2763 GCA_965366325.1 uncultured bacterium | reverse complement strand
ATTCAGTTAAGGGGTAGGGGAACGCGCCCATTTGTCTGTGGGCGCTGTTTACGCAGGCTGTACAGGACTCTGCGTAGTCGAGTCTAGCATGCAATTCTGCGTATATTGTGCGGCATCTTTATGATCAATGCTGAACATGCACTCGGCAGGCGCACTTCTCTTGCTGCTGAAAATTACTAGCATGCCAGCTCATCAATGTCAGGGTATGTCATGTTACGTAATACGCCGTCCTTTGCAGCTACTTGTTCCAAATTTCCGCACATGATTCATGGAGGTGATTATAACCCAGAGCAGTGGTTGCATGATCCACGTATATTAGAAGAAGATGTGCGGCTGATGAAATTATCAGGCTGTAATACGATGTCGGTGGGGATTTTTTCTTGGTCGATGTATGAAGCGCGCGAAGGCGAATTTCAGTTTGAGTGGATGGACACAGTGCTTGAGCGTTTGCATAGCCATGGAATAAAAGTGCTGATGGCAACGCCTAGTGGCGGCAAGCCGGCGTGGTTGTCTGCTGCCTATCCTGAAGTGCGTATGGTTCAAGAAAATGGTTTACGACAAGCGCAGGAGGGGCGTCATAATCACTGCCGTACGTCTCCGGTGTATCGTGAAAAAACGCAGCTGATTAATCGAAAATTAGCGGAACGCTACGGTCAGCACCCAGCTGTCATTGGTTGGCATGTATCTAATGAATACAGTGGGAATCCGTGTTATTGTAATTTATGTTTTACTGCATTCCGCAATTGGTTAAAAGAGCAGTATCAAGATTTGGCAGCATTAAATTTGGCATGGTGGGCTAACTTTTGGAGTCACCGCGTAAATACATGGGATGAAATTACGCATATTGACCGCTCCGTACATGCAATGGTATTAGATTGGAAACGTTTTATTACCGATCAAACGGTTAGTTTTTATCTGTCAGAAATTGAACCGCTACGAGCATTGACGCCTGATTTACCGTGTTTTGTCAACATGATGCCGGTTTATGAGCCTTTGAATTATTGGAAGTTTGCTCCGCATGTTGACATAATTACATGGGACAGTTATCCACGCTGGCATAGCGCACGTCATCAAAACGAAGCCGTTGGCACCGCATTCCACCATGATTTATTTCGCAGTCTGAAGCAAGGTCAGCCATTTCTGCTCATGGAATCAACTCCAAGTAGCACAAATTGGCAATCGATTTGTCGCTCAAAGCGACCAGGCATGCATCTGTTGTCTGCGATACAAGCAGTCGCACATGGATCAGACTCAGTGCAATATTTTCAATGGCGGAAAAGTCGCGGCTCCTTTGAAAAATTTCATGGTGCCGTGGTAGACCATGTTGGCCATGAACACACCCGTGTCTTCAAAGATGTATCTCGCGTTGGTGAAGTTTTATCCGCTATGGATGATATCGTTGGCTCTCGGATTCAGGCAGACGTAGCAATTATTTTTGATTGGGAAAATCTGTGGGCGATTAATGAATCCCGTGGTCCCAATAATGAACATAAACACTATGTTGATCGCGTGATCGCGCATTATGCGCATTTTTGGCAGCGTGGCATTGCGGTTGATGTCATTAATCAAGAGCAATCCTTTGCAGACTATAAACTCGTGATCGCACCAATGCTGTATATGGTGAAAGATGGTGTTGGTGAACGGATGACGCAGTTTGTCGAGAAGGGCGGCTGCTTAGTTGCGACCTATTGGAGTGGTATTGTTAATCAACATGACCTGTGTCATCTGGGTGGTTTTCCAGGACCCTTACGTCAGGCTATGGGGATTTGGGTTGAAGAAACCGATGCGCTTTGGTCAGATCAATCGCAGACCGTCAACTTTGTTGCAGACAATGCTTTGACTTTAGCGGGCAGTTTTGAGGCGACTGATTATGCCGACATTATCCACCTAGAAGGTGCAACGGCATTAGCCTTGTATGAAAAAGATTTTTACGCCGGGAGTCCTGCTCTAACCGTCAATACCTTTGGTAAGGGGCAGGCCTATTATATAGGGGCCAGACTGAATGATGCCGGTTTGGAGGCTTTTTATACTGGACTCATCGATGAACTTGCGCTGACAACGTGTTACGCAGATAAACTGCCGCAAGGCGTTTCAGCAAGCTTGCGCAAAAGTGATAAAGGTGCGTTTTTATTCTTACTGAATTTTAATGATGATCCCGTTACGCTGAATCTGCCCTCTGGGCATGACCTGATTAGCAATAAGCCTTTAAGTGGTGAAAGCGAATTGTGTGCATTTGGAGTAGTGGTCCTGCGACTTAGCTGAGTTAGGGGCCTGCGAGGAAAAATTGGTACTGCTGAGTGGGGATGGGCAGTTATGCTGCAGTGTGTGAGCTGTTTGTGAGCTTGGGCCCTATACTGGTCTTATTACTTACCAGTACTTATTTTCTTAAATGGGGTTCTTATGATGCGTTTCTTAGTTGGTCTCTGCTTTTTACTTCTGTGTTCTTGTGGTTCGGGCAGTTCTGGTGCTACTGATGTTAGTCCAGAAATTGTGGCAGCGCCTGCGGCATTAACTGGTGAGAGTTACTTGGGTACAGTAGCGGGAGGCAGTGGTGCATTTGCAACGACAGGGACCTTCACTATCGATTTTACGACAGTTTCTAGTTATATCATAACTGGTGATGGTGTTGACACAATTGATAGCAGTGGCACCTATACCTATGCGAGTAGTGGCACAACTGGAACGGTGTCATTAAACGATGGGACCCTGGGTTCCTTTGGAATTGTTTTAGAATTTACGGCAGTCGATGCTGGGACTTACACT
>CBDUFM010000614.1:0-2763 GCA_965366325.1 uncultured bacterium | reverse complement strand
CCCAATGGCGTTAACTTAAGATCGTAACTCATTACTATTTCTTTCCTTTCGTAGCGCGAGGATACCTCCTTCCGGGCTTTGGCTTCTTGCGATAGCGGTAAATTTCCTTCAACGATATTTTTAGATACCGTTCTACTTCCTCTGTGGGCATCTTCATTCCAACGCGCAAGAGTAGACCGCGCACGGTGTCGCAGATCATTGACTGATTAAATTGGCATTCCACGGCAACGCGTTTTTCATCGCAATCTTTTGTTTGAATGCTGTGTTCGATGCGAGCTTGCGCGTCGAGTTCAGATCGCAAAAGGATAAATATCATGATTGCATATATCTCTTGAATAATGCCAGTCAGATGCGTAGCGCTGAATGATTCGATAGCGAGATCTATTTTCATATCCTTAAACGCAGTTTCGATGCTCCAACGTGCTGTATATAGCTTGGCAAGAGCAGCGGCGTGATGATGATCTTCTTTCCATAGATTGGTTGCTAAAACTTCACGTTCACCCGTTGATAAAGTAATGGAAATAAGCCTTAGGGTTATGTTGTTTTCTGGGCCGCTTCGTATATTCCCGCGATGGTCCTTCGCTTGAAATGTGTAGAGACAATCATTTCCATGCTTGTCGATGTGTTCCGCCATGCCTTTATAAAAATTCTTCTTTATACGGGTGATAAACGACTGCTTATGTTGTAAAAGATCTGCAAAAAAGTTGATACTGGGATATCCCCGATCGGTAATTAATAAGCTATTTTGTGGCAATTTGTCAAACAACTTGCGTGCTTCAACTCGCTCATCCTGTCCATAGGGCGACACACTAAACGCAAGTGGTTGCTGGCAGCTGACATTCCACAACATCATCAAGCCCGCTATGGGGTGAGCACTTTTTCCCGATTTATTAGATGCATGGCCAAAGTGATGGGATAATTCACCTGCAATAGGGAGCGCTATATTAGTTCCATCAAACGCACAAATATGCATACCCTTATACGTGCGTTGCGGATGTAGCCGCGATTGCGCACAGGCATCACGAACCGCCAGAAGAGCCGCCTCACAATAGGCAACGCTTAACTTGAGCCGCGCTTTTGACACCGATGCTGCTGATGGAGCATCATCGTCATCCCATAATGGTTCGCTGGAAAGTGCCCCTGTTAATAATTCTTTAATTACGCGGCGATAGCCACGTCTACCAAATAAAGTCATGTGCAAAACTGTGAGGAAAGTGCGTGCAGGGCCAAGCTTACCTTTTCGGCGACTAAAATACCGCGGTAATTTTTCAAGAATAAGGCGAGACACATCGGGCAAAGAATCGGCTATAGGTATAGTAGCTAATTCTTCGGCAAACTCATATGTCAAGTTATTTAATGGCAGCAACTTAGTGATTTAGGTTAACGCCATTGGGTATTACCCCGAAACAAAAAGGCCAGCGCCAAATGACGGTCCGTGTACACACGGAATTTTTATGCAGACGTAGTCGGAATAAAAATAGGAATGCCGAAGCGTGGCGAGGGGCTCGGTGTATTACCCGGAAACTAAGGGATATCTTTAATCGTCGCCTCTTCGCGTAATTGTCGAATTAAATCTTGGCGAACGGCGGTTTGCTGTTGCTCTTCCAACAATTTACGAATTTCACCATTGACTTCATTAAAGCCACGAACCAAGGCTGGCTCTAATCGCGCGACATATAATAATATCGCTGCATTACCCGTCCAAAACACTTCCGAACAAGCGCCTGCTTCTAATGAGTTTAACTGCGCTTGCATTTCAGGCGTCTGACTAGCGAGCTCTAATAATCCAAGCGCGCCACCTTCACCGGCACCCAAACCCATGGTCAGATCATTGGCATAGGCACGAAAGGCATCCAAACGCTTATCCATCTCTAGCGCAGTCACGCTCTTTGCCACATCAGTCAATAAGGTTTCAACCTGCTGTTTGTCTCGAATAGCAGCAGCGGCTGTTGACCAACGCTGCGCCTCGGCCAGTAATTGCTTGGTGACCGGTCCAGTTTCATCAATTTCAAGCGCAGCTAATTTCCTACAGATGTTTTGCAGAAAATGTATTTGTTCAATGCCACCAAAAGGCAACGCCAAAAAGTCTTTACTCACATCAGCATCTACCAAGGCCTTTATTTCTGCCTGTGGATTATCTTGAATTAATTTATACACATTAACCAAGCCGTCGAACACCCGTTTATTACTCTGGCGGTCAGATGGGATCATTAAAATTTGATAAACGTCCCAGCGTGCTGGTCGTTGATAGTTATCATCATGTTCTTCATAATAGTGTTCAATATCTTCTGGGCGAATATTCGGCGCCATATCCGTATAATACTTAGTAACAGTATGTATTTTAATCATCCGCATGCGTTGCTTGGCCATCGCCGCAAGGACCCGTGGATCAGGAACTTGTTGCGCCTCTTCTAATTGTTTGGCGACATCCGCATAGACTAATTGCTCGGACACTTCGAGCTTCATACGATCAGCTTCTTGAATTAATAAAGTTTCGTCAGTCAAATGCTCGAGCGATTCGATATGCAAAGCCTCCAGTGCCTTACGATCGTTTGGAATACCTTGCTTTTGTGCACGCAATTTCATTAGCAAATGCTCTTGCACATCCTGCAGCGTAATCATATCACGCTCGATATAACGCACCGGCTTGTCGACCACCTGTGCATCTGCAGCTGTTAAGCGGGCCAGTAAAAACAAAACAACGAAAACACGTAGACTGAGCATCGCCGCATGCTAGGGAACTGCAGCGCTGGGCCAAGGGCG
>CBDUFM010000613.1:0-2769 GCA_965366325.1 uncultured bacterium | reverse complement strand
AATGCCCTTAAATTCACTGAAGAAGGCGAAGTGACCTTAACCTGCCATGTCCTCCACAAACGCAAAGATCAAGTATCCTTGCAATTAAAAATTAAGGACACTGGTATTGGTATTCCAGCTGAATTGCAAAAGAAAGTATTCGAATCCTTTGTCCAAGCAGATGGCTCGCTTACGCGCCGCCATGGTGGCGCCGGCCTAGGGCTCGCCATTACTGGTAAATTAGTGCAAACTATGAACGGTAGCATTGAAGTCAGCAGCAACGACCAAGGCAGCTGCTTTACCGTCGTCCTACCATTTGCGATATCAGATCAGAAACCCATCCAGGAAACTGCTAGTAAAGCCGGTAAACGCAGTAATGAACATACGGGATCTTTAAAATGCTTGCTCGCAGAAGATGACCAAAGCAATCAACTGGTTATCCGTAAAATGATGGAAAAACTGGGCCATAGCATTCATATCGTCGATGACGGACTGCAAGCCATTCAACACCTTAAAGATAATTCGTATGATATAATCTTGCTAGATTCGCAAATGCCAGAAATGTCCGGCATTGAAGTGGCTCGTGCACTACGCCAACGTGACCGCTTTAAAGAGACGCCGATACTCGGCGTGACCGCTCACGCCCACACCAACGACATTCGCATTTGCTTAGAATCAGGGATGGACTTGGTCTTAACCAAACCCGTGTCGATGAAATCGCTACAAGATGCTATCGAAGGATGTTTCGCCAAACCATTATCTTAGCCCACTGATCTTAGAGCGCTATTCAAAATATCTTGAATAATTATTCATTCAATGGCTCAACTAAACCAAATAAATGTCCACCATAATCATCACCAGACCAAGTGCCTGCATAGCGATTTTTGTCAAATAACACACGTGCCGAATAGGTACCAATGCCTGGCACAAAGACATCATCTACACAAATAACAGCAGTATCTCCTGCCCATCGAATTGGCAGAAACAAAGGCACGGTTACGTCCGTTTTCATATAACTGATGCGTACCATAAAACGCCAGCGCACGTCAGATACTTTTTCCAAGCTTTGAATGACATAGGAATCCTTAGCAACACCATCAATAGCATGCTTACCCTTCATCGTAAATGACCCAGTGAGGCGTGATCCGTTCAGTAATTGTTGCAATGCCTGATCGTTCTCGCTCATCACTACCGTAGCGGCTGCAGCCAGACGCTCTTGATCTTTGCTTGATTTTTCCACGCGTGGCCCACAAGCGACGACTGATAAAACCAGACTCAGCAATGCCAGAGACTTAAAATTGCTGAGAGACGTGAGGGACTTAAGACAAGACATGACGAGCTTCCTTTTGTCGTTTGTATGCACGTAGTGCAGCCAAACTAAAACAGATGGGATAGTTATCTTCATAATACCATAAACTTGCAAAGTACAGTCCAATAGGCTGTGGCTCAACTGTATCCGCCCATTGCTCACACAGCCAAGCTGCAGCATGGTCACATGCTTCTTGGATATCACCTCGCACGGACGGCGCACAAGATAATGCCTCTAATGCAATAGCCGTTTCCTCTACGGTACTGGTCAGCCCTGACGCAGCAGCCCAGGAGCCATCTACAGCTTGAGCTGCAAGTAGAAAATCAATGGCTGGATCAAGAATATCCGCATCGGTCACACCGGCCATATGTAGGGCTTGCAAAACGCGTGCGGTTCCAAATACAGGATTAGCATGATCCTCATGCAGCTGGCTACCAAACCACAAAGGACGCCACGAACCATCGCCCTGCTGTGCAAAACAAAGATAATCATTGAGCCGAGCAATGGATGTGCGCATCCGTTTTTGAAGCACGGTAGAACAGTCATCCACATACAGCGCAAACGCACGTAAGGCATGGGCACTTATATCGGCGCAACTCTTATCAAATGGTAATTCGGTCCACCCACGACAAAAGGTCGGCATACCGCCATCAGCATTCTGTAAATCCACTAACCAACGTAGACCAGCCTCAATAACATGCATGTCTTTACAGCCCAACTTATGCAAGGCGATTAATGCGGCACTCGTATCATCAGCATCGGGCACGGCGCCAGGAAGATCTGTCCAGGCCCAGCCTCCCGCCCTTGCCCCTGTATACGGATGAGTGGCTTTTAATTGCTGGGCACGATACCACTGACACAAGCCGCTTGCCTGTGCCTGATTAATATCGCTGCTGTCTAAGGCATGTACGGATAGGCTGGTCACCCACGTTGATAAATTGGTATCAATTGGCCAACTACCGTCTGTCCGCTGACTATGCACAAGAAAATGCTGCGCCTTTTTGATAACAGCTGCACTTATTGGATCACGAGAGACTGAGGCCAATGCCATAGCGACAAAGGCAGTAAGAGGGCTCGCCTCAAGAAAGCCACCATTATCTGGCTGAATAGCCTGTAATTTTTTAAGACAACGACGACGAACAAATGACCGGAAAAAACGCAGCGGGAAAAACCACGTCGCAGACTTTAGGTGACGCAATTGACCGATGGCAATTAGGGCTGGCAACGCATAGGATACCACGGGCAGACGGAGTAGTGCGTACAACGATTGTGGAAAAAAAGCTAACTCAAAAGGCAATTGCTTAACGCGCTTCCACGCAGACCGCCCCTCACCAAGAACACCAGCAATACAGCAAGCCATGACAATTGGCACTGAAAATGTTTTATCTTTTCCATAACTTGATTCGACATGCCTGCTAATCGCATCTGGATCTAGTGAACCGATTTCTTGTTGAATCCATGCTTCACATAATTGCAGCGCT
>CBDUFM010000612.1:0-2770 GCA_965366325.1 uncultured bacterium | reverse complement strand
AGGGTTTGAGCTGACATGGACTTTGCCATGGTGTAATTCAATGAGCCGCCTGACGATGGCGAGGCCGAGCCCCGTGCCACTTTCTTTGGAACTAAAAAAAGGATCAAAGAGATGGGCGGCGGCGTTACTGCTGAGTGGTGGGCCATTATTGGCAATCATGAGTCGTGCAGAATTGTTACCGCTGCGCGTGACGATTATTATTTTGCGTTCGTCGTCTCTGTTTTGTAGTGCCTCACAAGCATTATTGATGATGTTAAGAAAAATACTGCGCAGCTGTTGTTTGTCAGCTGGGACGGCTGGTAGACTGAGATCGGATTTAAACGAGACATCAATATGGAGGTGTTCGAAAACGTCTTTTTGTTCAGATATTATTTGCTGTAGTAATTCATTGACGTCAATGCGATCTTTGTCGGGTCTGGCTGGACGTGCAAAGCTAAGGAAGCTATTGACGATATCTTGGAGGTTGCGGGTGCTGTCGCCAATGCGTTGAAGTCGTTGTGCGGTTTTTTCTGAATCGAGCTTATTTTGGGCACATTGGTTTTGCAGCATTTCTACATTGAGGCTGATTGCGCCAAGTGGGTTTTTTATTTCATGTACGAGGCTGCTAGCCAATTGGCCAATTTCCGCTAGACGATCACGTTGTGATGCGTCTTCGGGCAGGGTAAATGTGTAATTCTGCTTGCTGTCGTTCATCGTCTTAAGAGTGAACCCGCAGTACCAGTTGATTTTTTATATATTTTTTCCATGTCTTTAAGCTTGCGCTTAATTAAGGTCAATTGCATGTGGCTTAGATGATCAACGAAGACTGTGCCGTTGAGGTGGTCTAATTCATGTTGCACAACAATGCCAAGAAAATCACCAGCATCGACATCAAAATGTTCACGCTGTTCGTTGCCATCAACATCAAAGTAGACGCAGTCTAATTGATTATAGCGCTCGACTTTGGCATAAATGCCGGGGAAGCTGAGGCAGCCTTCTTCGTAGCTGGTTTCGCCACCACAATGTTCGAGGCGTGGATTAATCCATACGCGTGGTTGCGTGGGGCCCTCTTGGCCAACCAGATGGTCGGTCACAAAGATACGTTTGCTGACGGCAACTTGTGGAGCTGCGAGCCCAACGCCTTTGCAATCGTACATATGCAGGAGCATGCTCTTGCAAAAGTCTTTGAGTGACTGGTCAAAGGTGGTCACGGGCTGGGCTTTTTGGCGCAGCGCGGGGTGTGGGTAATTGATCAGCTTGAGTACAGTTGGGTATGTGCTTGGTGCAGTCATAGTCTTTCATTCATGGTCAATCTTGAGGACGCAGCAACACGCTATACGCTGACTAAGCAAGTCCAGCATTTATTGATCTTTTTGACAAAGTTTAACGGAATTATATGTCATGGTAGACCTCAGCAAACATCACGCACGCGCTCGCAAGGCAATTGATGGTCGTAATTACGATTTGGCCATCGAAATTTGCACCGAATGCCAAGAAGTGGACCCGACCAGCCTCAAGACCTACGAGCTCTTGATAGAAGCCGCGCAACGCCGCGCTCAAGAGGGCGGCAAAAAGGGCATGAGCTTTGGGCTGAAGATGTCGCGTGATCCGCATAAATTGTTAAGTGCCGCGATTAAGGCCGTGGCTAAGAGTCCAGACCTGAAGAACTTCACTGCTGCGGGTGATGCTGCGCGGGCAGTTATGGATACCGGTGTGAAGAAAATGGCCGACGTGGCGATTTTACTCTACGAAGAGGCGCGTGGTACGGGCATGTTTAACGGGCAGATGCTGTGGAACTTGGCACATGCCTATTATGCCAAATTTGAACTGACCAAGGCTAAAGATGCTATAGATAATGCTATCGCTCGCATGAATGAGCTGAATAAGAATGATAAATCGCATAAAGAAGCTGGGCGCACCCTGAAGAACTGGGAAGCCAAGCGTTCTATGGAAGCGCGTAACGATAAGAAGGCCGGTGGCGGCGATGACTATCGCTCACAAATGGCCGATGACGATGATGCGCGTAAGAATGAAGTAATGGGGCGTCAAATTCGTACGGTTGAAGATGCCGATGAAGTGTTGAAATATGTTGATGCCGACTTGGCTGAGAACGACCAAAACAAAGGCTTATGGATGAAGCGCGCCGATGTACAACGTCGTGTGCAGCGTTGGGATGAGGCTCGCCAGTCGTTAGAAAAAGCGCGTGCCTTGGATGAACATGACTTTTCTATCGTTATGCGCATTGGCGAAATTGGCATGCAGGAAATTAAAACTGAAATTCTAGCTCTGGAAAAGGCCGGTAAGGACTCCAGTGCAGCCAAAACCAAGTTACTTCATTTTGAGATCGACAACTACCGCGATTGGGTTAAGCGTCAGCCAACGGAACTGCGCCATAAATTTGAATTGGGTCGTCGTCTGTTCACCATTGGTGAAATTGACGAGTCGGCGCAATTGTTCCAGAAATCCTTGAATGATCCGCAGAATAAGTCTCAGGCGCATAAGTATCTTGGACACTGTTTTGCCAAGAAGAAACTCTTCGACATGGCTGTTGACCAATTCGCGAAGTGTTTGGAGATGATCGTCGATAAGAATGGCAAAGAGGCGATGGATGTACTCTATAACAAGGCGCGCCTGCTGGAGAAGCTGAAGAAGCGCGATTTGGCGATAGCGGATTATACGAGTTTGGTAGAGCGAGATCTTGGATTTAAGGATGCGGCGACGCGTCTAGCTGATCTGAAGAGTCAAGACGACTAAGCGCTTCTGCACGTGCAGGTGGCCAGCAAATCCTTGG
>CBDUFM010000611.1:0-2771 GCA_965366325.1 uncultured bacterium | reverse complement strand
CTTTGCTGGCCTGCATGATTTCGTTGGTACTGCGACTCAATGCATCCACTGACTTCAGTGAGCGATCTAAGTTAAGCGCAATAGCATCAAGGCTGCCTCCGACACGTGTCACATGCTCGCGCATTTCAGCGATGCCCGATTCTACTTCGGTTAATACGCGTCCTGATTGGTCACCAAGCTCTTGCACATGGGTTTTCACAGCCAATGACGCTGCATCAAGGTTAGCCAAGGTCGTGGTAATCTGAGCCGACGAGGCATTAATTGTTTTAACTAATATTTTTGCTTCACTCGCCGTATCCGCACTTTCACGAATTAAACGTTTGACATCATCACGTGTTTTATCATTTAAGATATCCATCACACTATCAATAATGCGCTCACCTTTCTTGCGCACTTCATCAATGAAGCCTGGGATGGCGACCACGACTGCATTGCCGTCTTTATTTAATTCTGCCGTATCATCTACAGCTGGTGTTGTAAACGACAGGTAACTGTCACCAAAGATCCCGCTCGAACCCACGGTTAACGCCGATGACTGATACAAGGTGTAACGATCATCAATGCGCAAGACTGCTATTACAGCACCTGGGGCTGTTTCTGAACGCGAGGTCTGAATGCTGTCGATTTCACCAATCTGAATACCGGCTAATTCAACCGGAGAGCTACTGCGCAAGCCCGAGGCACTATCCATATAGGCCGTGACGCGATAATACGAATCAAAGCTGATTTGATCTGAAAATAAAATCAATATGACCACTGCTAAAAACCCACTCACGACCAAAAGGCCGATGCGAAATTCTTGTTGCTGTGGATTCACTGGTTCAGGCATGCGTAGGACCGTTTATTTCCGAGGAATATTATCAAAAGAGAGTGCAATCAATTCATTACAAGCCTCAAGCACATCGAGACTATTTTTTTCAAACGCAGGGTCCTTGTCCGCACGCTTGCCGTATTCGGGCACGGTCGTGCTCAACATTTTCTGGGTTGTACGCAGTTCTAATTCTGCTGCATATAAGGTTTCATCATAACCTGGCTTTAGTTCATTCCGCTCATCAAACGCGGAACGATATTGATCAAGACCAATTTTAAAATGCTGGCCCGCAACTAAAATATCATCCTCTAAATGCAATGTTGGTTTTTCTGTGACCGATTGCGCATCAAATTTATAGGCCTGCTCTGGATCGTTTGCCGTGACCGCCTCTTCAGCCTTGTTCAATTTCTTGCGCAATATTTCTTGTTTGTTTGCTGGGTTGTCAGGCGTGCGGATAGTTATTTTATCATCAGCATCTGCGTCTAGATTTCCGGCTTCTTGCTGCAAAAGGCGCTTGTACCAATCCTCACCTTTGTCAATCAAGCCATCCTTAGCAAGCACCTTCTCTTTCACCTCGAGCATGCGTACTTTTAAATCCTTCGCTAAGGGGCGTGCCGTTTCGCCAGCTATACCATACCACTGTAAATCAAATAAGCGCAGCGTGAATCCATCAGGCGCGCCATCACCATTAGCGTCTTTATCCCAGTTAGCAAAAACAGAAAAGCCAACCAGTATACACGCCGCCATCAAGACCATAAGGACAAACATTTTAATTAAACCGGCACCTGCCTGCATCATACTTGGCGATGAGAGATGTAATCGCATTAGGGAAAATCCTCCGCTTCTCCTGGACGAACAGCTGGCTCGTCCTCAATCGGAGCGCCGCCATTTAATAATTGCTGCACGCTAGCACGTAAACGCGCTTCCGTTTCGGCCGCATCGACGCCATGCATATCTGAGGCATGCAAAATGCCCTTTGGGTCTATGAGCATAATAGTTGGAATCGCGTCAATGTGAAGCTGTTTGATGAGCTCTGATTCCCACGCCTTACGTTCTGAAAAGACCGGGATCTTGAGACCATATTTCTGCAAAAATAAAGGAATGTCTTTAGCGCTCTCTTCGGTGTCGATACTGACGCCAATCACGTCTAAGGCACCCTTAAACTCCGCTTGCATCTTAGCAAGTAGCGGTGCGGATTCAGCACTTCCCTTGGACCACGTTGCAAAGACAAACACTAGACGTGCTGGACTTTGCTGGCCATCAACACGCACCAGCTCACCATCTCGCTCTTCTTCGTACGCTGCGTAGAGTTTTTTCACGGCGAGCACTTTGCCAATTTGTGATTGTGCCTCTGAAAATAATCCACCACTCATCGCTTTAATCGCTTCGTCATTTTTACGCCGCTCAAACCAATCAGCGATAGCTGCCTGGCGCAAGCCCGCTGTTTCCATCGCAGTTAAACGCAATTGTAAAATCGTAACACGCTCATCAATGCTGGCCCCTTTTAACAAAGCATAAGCGGCATCGTATTGTACCAGCGATTTCTTTGCTTGATCAGTCGCAATTAAGCGAGCCGCTTCTGCTACGTGGGCACGTGCTTTTATGGTATTTGAAAAGGTGCCGGCTTTCTTCAGCGTTTTACCGGCCGAATCTATCTGCACGTCTTTATCTGCCTGTCTCCACAGTAAGGTCCATGCCAGAATAATCGCGTTGCCATAGCGATCCATGACAGTTGCACTTGGTTTTTGTGCGGCAACAGCCTGTCCAACCTGCTGCAACTGTTCCTGCGCGGCATCCAATCGACCAGCTGCTAGCCACGCCTCTGCCAAAGCGACACGTAGCTGCAATAATTCCTCGCCAGTAATATCTTGATGGACAGCCCAAGATTTTTTTATCGCTTCTGCCCATGCGGAGCTACCAAGATCAACCCAGGCAGCATCGGTCATATGTTTTTTCGCAT
>CBDUFM010000610.1:0-2778 GCA_965366325.1 uncultured bacterium | reverse complement strand
TGATGGGTTGATCTGGGGCTGCTACAAACACCTTGCATGCGCTCAGGTCGACATATTCTGTCGCACCCCCTAGAAAAGGGGATAGGAGTTATACATGCCTAAAATGAAGAGTCACAAGGCTTCTAAACGCCGACTACGCGTTACGAAAAACGGCAAAATTTTGCGCCGTCAGGGTGGTGTTCGCCATCTTATGACTAACCGTAGCCCTAAGAAACGTCGCCAATTGGGTGGACCAGCAACAACGACTACACGTGGTCTTGTTAAGAAGTTCAAACTCAACAAAGTTGGTGACTGATATCTCGTTTGAGATAGTCACGGTCGTTTAGCATTTACCCACACAAGTAGGTCCACAAGTGGCCTCTCCAATGACCCGCGGGTTATTGGGCTGTTGAATAAGGAAGACATCTATGCGTACAACAAACGCAGTAGCTCGCCACAAGGCGAAAAAGAAATTGATGAAACGCGTACGCGGCTTTTACGGCGCGCGTAACAGCACGCTTCGTCAAGCACATATCGCAATCAAACGTGCAGAACAACATGCCTTCGTTGGTCGTAAGCTGAAGAAACGCGACATGCGTCGTCTCTGGATTACCCGTATCAACATCGCTAGCCGTGCGAATGGTTTGGCTTACAGCCGCCTCATCGCTGGCTTGAACAAGGTTGATATTCGTTTGAACCGTAAGCAATTAAGTGAAATGGCTATCCATGAGCCAGAAGCTTTTGCAAGTGTTGTTGAACAAGCGAAAGCGGCACTCGCTTAAATGTGCTAACATAAGCACCGATTAATAAAAAAGCGGACTCGTTGAGTCCGCTTTTTTTGTGGGATACTACGGTCATAAAGTTTAATGGTCTATTAATTGGTGTAAGCGTTCTTGCGTTTCGCCGGAGCAAAATGGTTCTGCAAATAACTCCGCATTTAATTTTGCAACAATAATACCCTGTTTTTCCATGCGCAGTGATCGAATGTTGCTGACCGCGGTGGTTGAGAATTGGGCAAAACTTTCAAAGAGGACATCGAGGTTGTCGTCGTCATTAAGAATGTGGTCGATGAGTGCGTGATTGTAGGCCTCTTGGGCATCAAACATGCGGCCTGTAAGGAAGGCCTCTTGGGCCATCAAGAAATGCGAGCGCGCCATGATGCGCTGCAGGCCACCCATACAGGGCATCAGTGACCAAGCTAAGCCAGGCAGGCCAACAAAGGATTCGTTGCTGGCCCAGATCATATCGCAGGCGAGGCATAGCTCGTAACCGGCACCAATCGCATAGCCATCTACCAAGGCCACTGTTGGATGGGGCCATGATTCAATCCGTTCGACACATTGATGGGCCAAAACACTAAACTCATAGGCAGAGGTCTCTGACATATTGGCTAGTTCATAGAGGTCGCCGCCTAGGGAGAATACGCCGCGGCTGCCTTGAATAACTAGGCTGCCGTTGAAGTCGTAGTAGTCGTCCAGGGTGCGCCTGAGGTCGCGCAGTGTGGCGCTGTCGATGGCATTGTAGCGCGTTGGCCGACGCAGGCAGAGGTGCAGTGCGTTAGCTTCTTCGTGCACAAGGATCCGTTGCTTATTGATAGTGCTCATTTGGTGAAGCCTCCAGACAATCGGATCACATGATCTGATATAAAAGCATACGTCATCCTTGGGGCGTGGTCAAATTGCAGTCAGAAGGTCACTGAACGGGCTGTTGGAGTGGCAATTGCTTAATTAAGAGTGGTAAACATCACAATCATACATAAACAGAGATACAGAAAATGCATACAACTCTGTCCTATCGTATATCTATGCCCTCTCAGGCCTGTAGTCGCAGCGCTGATCTAGGCCAATTGTGCGTCTGTGCTTTGTCCACCTTCCAAGCAGTGAGCTCCGCATGGGTTGGTTAGACGGCGTCCTCGGTCTGTTCAGTTACGATCTGGGTATCGACCTCGGTACAGCAAACACCCTGGTTGCCGTTCAGGGTAAGGGTATTGTTATCTCAGAACCAAGTGTGGTAGCGGTGAAACGAGGCACCAACGAGGTGTTGATGAACGGTCAGGCCGTCGGTGATATGGCCAAGATTATGCTCGGTAAGACCCCCGGTAATATTCAAGCGATTCGCCCGATGAAAGATGGTGTGATTGCTGATTTTGATATTACCGAAGCCATGTTGAAATATTTTATTCAAAAGGCACATGGTCGTCGCGGACCGGTAAAACCACGAGTCGTTATTGCTGTGCCTTCTGGTATTACGGCCGTAGAAAAACGTGCCGTTAAAAATAGCGCAATGAATGCGGGTGCACGAAAAGTATATTTAATTCCCGAGCCGATGGCGGCAGCAATTGGTGCCGGATTACCGGTAGCCGAGCCTGTTGGTAGTATGATTGTGGACATTGGTGGCGGTACCTCAGAAGTCGCTGTTATTTCATTGGCGGGTATGGTGAGCACTGAATCACTGCGCGTTGGTGGCGATGAATTTGATCGCTGCATTATGAAATACTTAAAAAATGAATACCAAGTTTTAATTGGCGAGAATACAGCAGAACAAGTTAAATTCCGTGTTGGCTGTGCAATCCCGCTTGAAGAAGAATTGACCATTGCCATTCGTGGCCGTGATATTCAAAGTGGCATGCCGCGCGAATTAAATGTTGGTTCTTCTGAAATATGTGAAGCACTACGCGAGCCCGTTAGCGCAATTGTAAATACGATTAAAATGGTATTGGAACGCACCGAGCCAGAACTGGCCGCGGATTTATTAGAGCGCGGTATTTGCATGGCCGGCGGCACCAGTCAGCTGCGCGGA
>CBDUFM010000609.1:0-2785 GCA_965366325.1 uncultured bacterium | reverse complement strand
TGCTGTTAATGCCGCCTGTATCGCTGGGTCTTGCAAACGTTGTACATCATTGAGGTCCACCCTTAAACTGTGCCCGCTGCTCCACCATCGCGCAAGGCCAAGCCCGTTTGCGCCCAGCCAAGCAGGCTTAACCTCCTTGCTATGCCCGAGCTCCTCAGTTTCTTACTCTGCCTCCTTGGCGGTGCCGCTATTGGCGCTGCATTTATCTACTTACTCCTCAAAAATGCACGCAAGCAACAAGAGCACGAACTCGAACGCCTCCAACAACAGGTCACCGAACACAGCAATCAAGAACAGCTGCTCAACGAAAGCCAGGAACGCTACACCGCACTCGATCGCGAACATGCTATAAGTGAAGAACGTTTACAGCATATCCAAGCACAGCACGACGAAAAAAACACCAAACTCGAACAAGCACAAACAGAGATTAATACCCTCAAACAGCAACTTGCCGACCAACAATCTGCGTTTGCCAGCTTACGCACTAAAATGGACGAAGACCTCAAAAACAATGAGGAAAAGCAAAACTTTTTCAAAGAATCAATCGATCAATTACAAAAACAATTTAAAGCTACCGCGAGCGAACTGCTCGTCGACACGGGTGAGAAAATCACCAAGCAACAAAGCGAAAAACTCGGCGATATGATGAAACCGTTTCGCGAAAACCTCAGCCGCTTTGAAAAAGAATTCAAATCAGCCTACGATAAAGAGGCCCGTGAGCAAATCAGTCTCAAAGAGCACATTAAACATTTAGGAAGCTTAAATAATAAACTCAGCGATGAAGCGCATGCGCTGTCCCAAGCACTCAAAGGTGACAGCAAAGTGCGCGGCAACTGGGGCGAACAAATGCTGGAGCATATTTTGCAAAGCTCCGGCCTACGCAAAGACCATGAATACAGCACCCAAGAAAGCTTCACCGGCGAAGAGGGAAATCGCCTCCAGCCCGATGTCATTATTAATTTACCCGATGACAAATGCATTATCGTCGACTCTAAAGTTACCTTAAATTCATGGATGGACTTTGTTAACGCAGATACGGAAGAACTGCGCACCCAACACATTAAAGCATTTAGCAATGCCGTTCAATTTCACGTAAAGTCTCTCAGCGAAAAAAACTACCATAAAATATATGACATCCACACACTCGACTTCGTGTTGATGTTTATTCCGATTGAAACGGCCTTTCTTTATGCCCTTCAAGAAGACGGCAGCCTCTACGACAACGCACACAAGCAAAACATCATTTTGGTCAGCCCCACCACGTTAATGGCGGTTCTCAAAACCATCGCCGTTAACTGGAAATATGATCGCCAAGAAAAGAACACCCTGCTCATTGCCAAAGAAGCTGAAAAGCTACTCGATAAGATTCACAATTACGCCGAAGATCTCGTCAAAGCCCGTAATAGTCTTCAGGCAACTGATAAACACTTTGAGCGTGCCTACAAACGCTTTGCCACCGGCAAAGGCAACATCAAGGATAGCACCGATAAGCTACGCCGTCTCGGTGTCAAATCTGCCAAGAAAATGGGCATCGAATGGGAACAGATCGAAGAGGAAGAAGCTGACGAGGATATTCAGGATAGCGACACCATTGGCCTAGAACAGGAATAGTGCGCTGGATATAACTATCCGCCTTTAGCGTATACGCTTGACACAGACCGCTAATATAAATGCCGCACATTGCACCAGCACAACCGCTGCACCACAGGGCCAGTCAGCATAATAACTGACATACATACCAAGAAACAAAGTAAGCGCGCCAATAATAATCGCATAGACAGTCATCTGTGCGAAGCTACGCGCCAATACAGCCGCACAGGCCGGCGGAATAATAAATAAAGCCGAACATAAAATAATACCAGCAATTTTAACAGCCGCGGCCACCAATAAGGCCACCATAATAATGAGCACATATTCATCACGTTTTACCGCAATACGATCTGCCTGTGCCAATTCCTCATCGAACGATGCATAGGCCCATCGCGACCACATGGGCAAGAGCGCCAATGAAACCAGCAACAAACCCAAACTTAAATAGACATCCGACCACTGCACAAAGACTAAATCGCCGAATAAATAAGACATAGCGTCACTGGATAATTTATCACGATATTGCAAAGCAACTAATCCAAAGGCCATCGACACAGAAAACAGCATGCCAATTAAAGTATCATGCCGAACCCCGGTACGATGACGCAAAAAACATAAACAGATTGCAATGCATAACATAAAGGGCACTGCCACCCACAGGGGCTGGGCACAACCCAATACTAAACCAAGGGCAACGCCACCAAACGCTGCGTGAGCAAGACCCGCACTTAAAAAGCCCAATCCACGCTGCACCACAAAGACACCGTAAAAGGCACATTGAATCCCAACGATTAATCCTGCACAGAGGCCCGGACGCATAATATCAGCTGACCAAAAACCATCAGTCATGTGTACACGCCTCGTCATGGACGCCGTGCTGTATTGGATGCGAATGCCCGACATGTCCAAAGGTGTTGCGCATAGCCACCTCATTAGGGCCGTCTTCGACAGCACCAAACCAGCGCATACTGTGATTTAATAATAAGACGTGACTGGCGTGATGCTGTGCCGTGTCCCAATCATGAGAAATCATTAAAATACTAGCCTTGGTTTGCGCTTGGTACTGCTCCAATAAACGGTGCAGGTCTTTTTCCGCCGCGACATCCATACCGGTTGCTGGCTCGTCGAGCAAGACTAAGGCTGGCTGACGCACCAATAAACGCGCAACATATACGCGCTGTAATTCACCGCCGGA
>CBDUFM010000608.1:0-2787 GCA_965366325.1 uncultured bacterium | reverse complement strand
AATATCAAAGGTTCCACACATGGCCAAACCTGCACCTGTTAAACCACTTGGTGATCACGTTCTCGTAAAACGCGCTGAAGCAGCCGAAGTCAGCAAAGGCGGCATCGTCCTCCCTGAAACGGCTAAAGACAAACCACAAGAAGGTAAAGTCCTCGCAACCGGTAACGGTAAAGTTCTCGACAACGGTGAGCGCAGCTCATTCAGCGTCAAAGCTGGCGACCGCGTTATCTTTAACAGCTACGGCGGCACCGAAGTCAAACATAATGGTGAAGAGTTCCTCATCATGACCGAAAACGATATCCTTGGCGTTATCGGTTAAGTCGTAATTCATTTATACGTACCCAAACGGCCGCAGAATTCTGCGGCCGTTTTTTCATGCGCACAGACTAGGTCTCGCGCTGCATAATAGCTTGTCGATAGCTACGCGGCGACTGCCCCTCCGCCTGTCTAAAACTACGCGAGAAATAATTCCCATCACAAAAACCACAATGCAAAGCAATATCGGTCATACTACGATCAGTGCTGCGCAATAATTCTTTGGCGTAATCCAAGCGCAACTGATTCAGATAACGATTGGGGGTCTCATTATAATGCTGTTTAAACAAGCGAATAAAATGATTCTTAGACATATGCGCTTGTGCGGCCAAATCATCCAGGCTCATTTCCTCAGTAAAATGCGCCTCCATATACGCCAAGGTATCAGCAAGTGGCAAAAACGGCAGCGACGCTATGTGCTCACCAGAAAAGCTGCGACATAAATGAGTCAATAATTGCTGCCACATCGCAGTCACCTGCGCACGATAAGCTGGCTTGCGTTCTGTATATTCAATCACCATATGCTGAATCATACGTGTGACGGCTTTTAAATCGATCGCAGACAAGCGTAAACGATTGCGTGCCTCCTGGCGGTGCCGGTAAATTGGCTCTAAAACAAACAAGGCGTGATAACCAGGACTTTGTCGCAGCCATTTACTCGTTTCTTCCAAGTAAGACGCGGTAAACATAAAGTTCATAATATCCATGCCTGTTGACTCAGCAAAACCGTGTGCCGTGTCGCCATGGATAGCAAATACGTCCCCCGCCTGAATTCGATAATTACCATAATCGGTGACATGCAGCCCAGAACCACCCAAGACAATGACCAATTCCATAAATGCATGCGTATGTAAATCAAAGCTCGGTTTGACAAAATGATGCGGCCCAAGGCAGATTCCAAAAGCGAGATCAATGCCCGTCTCCTCAGCCTGATAATGTTTCACCATGTTGATATTGTGCTAATACTTGCACATGAAGTCAAGGAAACAGGTAAATAGACCTTATAATTGAGGTCTATACAAATACATGACCTATATCTTGATGAGGATTTTACACAGATGCGCATAAACGACGAGCATAGTGCCAATTACAACAACGAAGGCTACATGATTGTACCTGACTTTTTCAGCGCAGAGCAACTTGAACTCATGCGCCAAGAGTGCGCCCTTGGCATTGAAGACATCCACCAACAAATGGATGAAGCCGGCTGCGATACCATGGGCATCAGTCATCGTCATTTGCGCTATTTTATTGCGCATCAGACCGACCGCAGTCAGGCCCTTCGCGATTTCGCTTTCAGCGACTCGATGGCAGAGGTCTGCAAACACACACTAGGCGACGATGCCTATTTCTTTCTCGACCAATATGTGGTGAAAGCTGCCGAAAAAGGCATGAGCTTCTCTTGGCATCAAGATGCTGGCTATATTTCCCACAGTAAAGTAAAACCCTATTTAACCTGCTGGATCCCTCTTGAAGACACCAGCATAGAAAATGGCTGCATCTTCATCCTCCCGTATAGTCGCATGGGGCATCGCGATGTCATCGATCACCATATAGATCCCAGCAATAACGATATGGTTGGCTATACTGGCGACGATCCTGGCATTCCCGTATTAGTAAAAGCCGGCACCCTCGTTGCTTTTTCCAGTCACATGTTTCACCGCAGCATGCCCAATACGACCAATGTCATGCGCCGTGCTTACTTGCTGCAATACACCAGTGAAGCCATTTACCAACCCAACGGTGAATTACATCTCAAAGCAGATCCATTTTTACAAAACGGCAAACGCGTCGAGACCGCAGGCATCGCTTTTTAAGACTGGGACACATACGCTCGGATGCGTTCTGCGATTAAGGACACATCTAAGCCTGACTGGGCAGGCTGGCCGTGATCATCCAAGCAAGCGAGGACACAGGTATAGTCTGCCTTTTGACTCTGTGGCAGACCGTGCCATGTCCCCGAACAAGAAGGCCCCTGCACCTGTTCTTCCAGTGCCTGCAATTGCACAGTCAGTTCCGTTAAATCTGGCCACGCAATCCGCGGTAGATCATAAGTCACTGCCCAACTATGGGTCGGTGCATTGAGCTGCACATAGTGGCCCGTAGCTGTTGCCGTACTCAACAAGAGAAATGCCGATGCAGGCACCGCGGTATTAATTGCCCACAGCGGCAAGTCATCATCAATTGAAACGCTACAAACATCATTGGCCCTATGTCCATACACGTAGGCTGTCGACACCGTACACAGAGTCTCATCACCCTGGATACGGATTTTTTGCGCATCTATCGCGGCTAGACAGGATTGAATACGCGCAATCTGTGCATCACGTTCTTTATCGGGCCCCTGACTACGTTCGATAGCTTCACGAATCTGAACGGTTAATTCCTTACACGCGACTGCTTCCCACGCATCATCATACTGCCCCTGCAAACGTCGCAGCTGCTGATTGAGGTACAATGCAAGGCGTGCGC
>CBDUFM010000607.1:0-2793 GCA_965366325.1 uncultured bacterium | reverse complement strand
CTCAGCATTTGATGGACATGAAATTCACGTCTTGGGTTTGGGGGTCGACCGTCATAACCCGACTCTGGTAGATTTGCTCAAAGAGATTGCCGCTATTCGTATTCAGCGCGCAGAGTGCATGCTCGAACACATTGGCAAAGATTTTGGCAAAACTATCAGCCTGGAGTCTCTTGTTCCTAAAGAGGCATTGGTGGTGACGCGATTCCATATTGCTCAAGGCCTGCGTCGTTTGGGTATCATTGCCAATCATCGCCAATTCTTTTCAGACGTCATGGGTGAAGAACGCATGCATAGTTTGCCGTTATTGCCCTATCCATCGGTATCGACGGTTGCCGCGGCTATTCATGCGGCTGATGGCGTTGCCATACTTGCCCATCCAAGTCGTTATGCTGGTTTTGATTTAATCGAGCAACTGATGCAACAGGATCTCGATGGCTTAGAGGTTAAGTATCCTCATGCAGACGATATTATTGAGGCACAGCTACGAAAATTGGCCATGCGCCATGATTATCTGATTAGTTGTGGTAGTGATTTGCATTGGACCGGTCGTCGACAGCCCGGTGATTTCCGCCTTTCGCATGCTGACGCGGCACCTTTGTTGCAGCGCCTTGGTTGGACGGACCCACTCGCAACTTAGTTCACTTGCGCGTAATATTTGTAAATACAGTATTAAGCATATCTTACGTGTTATATCTGAACTTGCTCCAGTCTTGTCTGTGGCAGCTTCCCATTCTGTGTACGCATGGAGAAAGCCGCGCTGTAGCTTAGCGTCCAGTGATGAATAATGCGTGCTTGGCAGGCCAGTAATTTGTCGTAAAAAAATAATGACTAATTACTTAGCGTAACGATCCTAAATAAAGTAATAGTATGCTATGTTATTACAAAATATGATCTCATTGAGGTGCCAACGTTTCCATGCCGATTGAATACCTGTTGTTTGTTCTGCTTGGCATGGGCTTGTTAGTCATCGTGCTCTTGTGGCGGAAGTGTCATGGTTTGTCGGCACAGATACAAGTCCTGGACAACCAGCAGCGGGGTATGCGTCAGTTGTTAGATGCCTACCCAGATCTTTTGTGGCTCAAAGATGTAAACGGTGTGTATCTGTCTTGCAATGAAACCTTTGCGAATCGTTTTGGTAAACGCATCGATGAAATTATAGGTAAAACAGATGAAGCGTTGGATGCGGATGAGTTATTGCACTTATGTGCGCAGGGAGATGCGGCAGCATTAGAAACAAAACGCATGTTATATGCTAATCAGGAACTTGCTTCAGACCCAGCCGCAGCCTTTGATTTATTAAAGACCAGAGTACTTGATGACGCCGGTAAGCCAATTGCTGTTTTGGGTATTTTACGTGATGTGCGCGCGCGAAAATTGGCTGAAGATAAGTTGCAAGAAAATCAAATGCTCATGCAGTTGGTCATGGATAATATCCCGCAATTCATTTTCTGGAAAGATGCACAATCAGTCTATCTTGGCTGTAATAAAAATTTTGCTGATGCATCAGGCCAGAAACACCATTCTGATATTGTTGGGAAAACTGATTATGATTTGCCATGGAAGAAAGAGGAAGCAGATTTCTTTCGTGAGTGTGACCGGCGCGTCATGGATAGCCGCAAACCAGAGTACCACATCATTGAACCGCAATTGCAGGCTGATGGTAAAGAGGCCTGGTTGGATACGAACAAAGTCCCACTGATTAATGATCAGGGTGAGGTGATTGGGATGCTCGGTACCTTTGAAGATATTACCGCGCGTAAGAAAATGCAGGATGATTTATTACGCAGTGAAGAAAATATGAGTATCACCTTGAATTCATTGGGTGATGCGGTCATTAGTACGGATATTAATGGAATTGTTCTGCGCATGAATCCGGTTGCCCAGCGTTTAACCGGTTGGACTGAAGCGGCGGGCATTGGTAGTGCTTTTGATGATATTTTTACCTTGCTCCGAGCTGAGGAGCAAGAGCCCTTAGAGAGTCCCTTGGTCAGCATCCTAGAAAAGGGTGAACTCATAAAAAATGCCTTTGACCTCCGTCTGGTTTCACGAGAGGGTCTTGAACACGAGATAGCTTTGTCCGGTGCACCGATTCGCACTGATGAAGATGTTGTTCTTGGTGCGGTTGTGGTGTTTCGCGATGTAAGCACGGAGCGCAAGTTACAAGATCAGCTCCATCATAGTCAGAAATTAGATGCCATAGGACAGTTAGCCGGTGGCATTGCCCACGATTTTAACAATGCGTTGACTGGTATTATGGGTGCTTCAGAAATTATTCAGTGTGAAATAGAGGAGGGGCGGCCTGAGCAGGAGCAAGGGATCATTAAAATTGGCAGCATGAATAAAATGATAATGGACTCGTCCTTACGTGCTGCCGAATTGACTGAGAAGCTACTGTTCTTTGCCCGTCGCCAACCGACGCTACGTAAAGTCGTTAACATTGATAATGTTATTAAAGATGTGCTGGTGGTCTTGGAGAATACCATAGATCGTCGTATTGAAGTGCGCTACGAAGCGCTAACGGACTCATCCTCGGTCTACGGGGATGTGTCTCAATTGCAGAGCGCTATCTTAAATATGGGTATAAACGCTTCACACGCGATGCCTGATGGTGGCATCTTCTCGATACGCACGGAAATGAAACATTTGGCGCCGGCTGATTGTAAGGAGCATCCCTTTGACTTGCTGCCCGGTCCGTATTTGCACATAACGCTCGCTGATTCCGGCATGGGCATGTCGCAAGACGTTATGAGTAAAATATTCGACCCCTTCTTTACAACTAAGGGCCAAGGTAAG
>CBDUFM010000606.1:0-2798 GCA_965366325.1 uncultured bacterium | reverse complement strand
GTGACATTGACCATGATGTCTGGTGGGCACATGCTGACCATTTCGCGGCACACGGCCTGCAAGGCGTTATGCTCTAAATTACCCCAGCTGACGCTAGGGTCGGCAATCAAGCTGTTGCGGTGAAAATGGCGAACCGTGTCAAGGCCAGCAACGCCCGGCATCACGCCCTTGGGACCGCCAGAGAACCCGGCGAAAAAATGTGGTTCTATAAACCCAGTAACAATTTTTATATCTGCATCAACATAGATTTTATTTAAGAGGCAGGGGCCACCGCAGCTGCTATCGCCAAGGTGTACTAAGTCCGCCTCTATGCAGTCGTGATTAATGACGTTGAATCGCTGTGCTACGTCGGCGCCTAATTTTAAAATTATTTCCATTTCGGTCGAATGGCGATGTGTGCCCGTGCCAATTAAAATGCTTACTTGTTCATCGCTGACGTCTAGCTGCTCGACAATCCACGGCACCAGTAGGTGATCAGGTACGGGTCGCGTATGATCAGCAATAACAATAACAACGCTGGGTTTATCTTTGCCACTGGCGCTGACTAATTCATGGATGCCCTTGCTGGCGGTAGGATTGCGTGCTGCCTCGCAGAAGGCTTGATACGGTTCGCTTAGCGCGGGGGGATTATGTGGATTAATTTCGGTAATCGCAAATTGCGCGCAAGAGAGTGCGAGGTCTAGGCCTGACTGGCCATAGGCGAGGGCAAGAGTTTTTTCCGTTGTATCCATATCCCGAGCTTAGGCTTCACGGCGTCTAGACAAGCCAAGTCTGTAGAGACGTGCTGTGGCACTGTGCGTGTATTCGAAACAAATGGAGACCTTGGATGCGCTGGGTGTTGATCATTTGCAACAAATGCTGTGTTAGGGTGCCTGCCACTGTCGTCTTATTGGGCATGGCATGATCAGAGAACACATTTATGATTCCGTGTACATGTGCATAGATAGTCATCTTAAAGAACTTATGAAAATGCAGTTGTTGAAAGCTCTGCTGTGGATGTTGCCGCTGAGCATGCGCAGTCTGCTTGTGCTGGCCTGTTTGTGTATGACGAGTGGCGTATCATCTGTGATGGCCGCTGAAACCGTTGCCTCCTTCGGTCTTGGTGATGAGCCAACCGCAGAAGAAACCTTGATGCTCGATTTAATAAATCGCTTTCGAGAAAATCCAGCAGCAGAAATAGACCGTGTGTTGTTGGGCATTGAAGCTGGCGTTTCAGGCATGGGTCAGCGTTTGGATATAGAACGCTGCCGCGATGATGTGGCTGCTTTGCCAGCAACAACGCCCTTGGTATTTAATCTGCAATTAGTGCAATCAGCGCGTGCGCATGCGCAGTATATGATTCATAGTCGTATAACCGGCCACTATGAGCAGGCGGGGCAGCCGGCCTATACAGGCGACACGCCCTCACAGCGTATGCGTAAGTTTAATTATGCTGGTTATCGCATGGCTGAAAATGCATTTCGTAATGCCGTCTCAGTGTGGAATAGTCAGCGTGGTTTTATTATCGACTGGGGCGATGGTCCTGGTGGCATGCAGGATCCTGCGGGACATCGCTTGGCCTTGGCTAATCCGTCCTTTCGTGAAATTGGCTGTGCCTTTGTGCCATTTGACGAAGGGCGACACGGATCGACGGTTCATAATATAGGCGACGATAAAAATGTTGGTCGGTTAATTGGTGGTGTTATTTATCATGATGTAAATAGAAATGCACGCTATGATATCGGTGAGGGTTTGCCCGGTCTATCGCTGTCCCTTGATGGCCAAGAACGAGTGCTGGGCAAAACTTGGCAAGCCGGTGGCTTTCGGCTGGAATTGCCAGATGAGCAAGCTCACAGCCTGAGCATTAGCTATGCGGGTAAGCACTACGAAGAGCAGATCCCAGCAGGAGCAGAGAATGTTTATTTACGCTGTCATTTACCACAGCTTGGTGACGCCGTCTATATGTTTAAGCATATGACTCAATTTAAGCAGCATCTTGATCATATGACCCGCCCAGTAGCAATTAATATGTGGTTAAAAACACGCGGTTATTATTGCAATGCCGCTGATGCGGCGCTAATAGAAAAACATTGTGCTGCCTACGCAGAAGAATTTTTGCAAGATCAAGGTGTGTTATTGCCAATTTACTATACCGCCAAAGCGACGGCCTTTAAAGGTGTGCTGCAGGTTTTAGAGAAAAAATGGGTGGGCACGGACGCCGAGCGTTTCTTTAAGGATGCAGAGAAAGCCTTCGCCGTTTACGCTGACACCAAAGATATGGTCGACATGATTCGGCAACGGAAGCCAATACGTAAGGGGCGCTTGGGTGAGACAGTTGCGAAACTAATCAAAACCCAAAAGCAGGTGCAGTCCGAAGAATTGCGTGAATCCTTGCATGTTTTAGAGATCATGCTCACACGCTCAGTGGCTAAAAAGTAATACCATACGAGTGCTCGTCATGAACCGCTATGCAATCACTTTCATGCGCTTAGCAAGTAGGAGCCGATTGCGGTCGGCACTGTTTGTTTTGCTCAGTTTGCTGCTGTCTGTCTTTGTGTGCAGTTCTGTCGTGGGCGCGGCTGAAACAGTACGCTTACCGCAGCGTGTCTACTGTGATTATAGTGCAGGGATTAGTTTTCGTTTGCCTTATCATAGCTATGTGCATGGCCCTTTGGAGCGCACTTTTTATTGTACAACGGCACAGAAAATATCTGCCCCCTTAGGTCAGCGTATGCGTGTCCGTCATGTGGTTTTGGATACTGCTGCGGAAAGCCTTTTGGCTGCTTGTCAGGCATTAATGAAGGTAGAGCAGGTCGACA
>CBDUFM010000605.1:0-2804 GCA_965366325.1 uncultured bacterium | reverse complement strand
GGCTCCATGCATGTGACCGGCGAGTTGGCTAACGCTGCGTTCTTTGGGCATTGGCAGATGTGTCGTTATTTAATTGATCTTGGCGCTGATGTAACAGCAGCAGATCCTGTTAGCGGTGAAACGGCCTTGCATGGTGCACTGAGTAAAGCGGGGCGGCCTTACTATATCCATGTCGTTAAGATGCTCCTAGAGGCTGGTGCTAATCCCAATGCAGCCACTAAGGCAGGCCAAGAAACAGCTGCGTTTATGCGTGATGTACGCTGCAAGGGTGAAACACCCTTACATCGAGCTGCAGCTTATGCAGATGCTGCGAGCATCGCTCTGTTAATTGAGCACGGTGCAGATATCACGGCAACAGATGCCCACGGTGATAGTCCCTTATCCTACGCGAGTGTTCATTTGCGCCCAGGTGCGATATTGGCTTTATTGGCCCACGGTCAGCATAAGATCCATCCGCGTAGTACGGAGCGTTTACGCAGTGATCATGGCTGTGGTTGGGGTAACGGTATGGAAATAAATTTACTAGGCGAACCACATTAAATAGTTGTGCTTGCAATTACATGACGGCGCTGCGCTTGGTGCTCAAGTGGCCATTATTGTTGGCGCCGACTATTTAAACCCACTGCTCGAGTGCTGCACGACAATCTTCTAAGCTTGGAACGAGGGCGATACGAAAATAACCTTCACCGCCAGCGCCAAAGAATCCGCCGGGACTAATGACGATGCCTTTTTCAAGACATTGCTCGGCATAAGCATCACTGCTGAGACCATTGGGGACTTTGGCCCAGATATAGAGCCCAGCGTCTGAGGGGCAGACGTCGATGTCGCGTTGTTCGAGGCCTTCAATTAAAAGCTTACGCTTGGCGCTAAATAATTGGCGGCGCTCAATAACGTGTTCATCTTCTGCCCATGCAGCACCTGCTGCGGCCTGAACAAAAATCGGACTAGCGACGCCCATTGCTGCACGACATTTTTTGTAATGCGCAATGAGCTTAGCATCACCCGCTAAAAACCCAGAGCGGTAGCCGGTCATGCCGCTACGTTTTGAGCAGCTATGAACGACCAGAATATGTTCAGTCGTGCATTCTAATAATGACGGTGGTGGTGTTGCACAGTGATCAAACCACATGTCGGCATAACATTCGTCGGCAACGAGGATGATCTGATGGGCACGGCAAATATCTACTTGGCGTTGTAAATAGTCCTTACTGACACAGGAACCAGTTGGATTGTGAGGATAATTAATCCACGCTATTTGACAGCGATCGAGTAGGGCCGTGTCAACGGTTGCGAGATCTAATTCGAAATTGTTTTCTGCGCTTAAGGCCACTTCATGACAGTGTCCATTGGCATAGAGCGTGCCGCTGCGGTAAACAGGGTAGGCGGGGGTGCCATAAATAACCGTGTCTTTTTCCGTACTTGGATCAAGGAAGGCAAGCGGTAAGTGAAAAATAGATTCTTTACTGCCGGCCGATGGGAGTATTTGTGTTTGTGGGTCGAGTTTGCTTTGAAAGCGGCGCTCGACATAATCCGCAATGCTGCTGAGAAGGTCTGCTTCGCCAGCAACAGTAGGATATTGACTGATGCTTGGGACGGCTTGTTTGATGGCTTCGCAAATAAAGCGTGGTGTTGGCTCGATTGGATCCCCCGTGCCAAAATCATAAAGCGTTTTGCCAGCCGCGAGGATAGCTGGTTTGCGTGCTGTTAATTCGGCCATTGGGTAGGGTTTTTGTGCCAGCAATGTTGGATTCATGGGCGGGATGATAAGTGCACTGCTGAGATTGGCTATTGCTTTTTGTGCGCTGCTTAGGCTGGCCTTAGCGAGGAAAATGCATAGAAATAGAATGAATCATTTACTGCCTGTGGAGTCGTGGCCTCGTCGCCTACAGCGAGGACTGTGTGCAGAAGACTGTGCGCAAAAGACTGAGCGAGAGGATTAAGGGATTGAGCATGCGTTATTTTATCGGCACTAACAAAGGTGCAGCAGGTGATGGTGTGTATCTGGTGGAGCATAAGGACGGACAGCTGACTCAGCCGCAACTCTTAGCCACTGCCCGAAATCCAACGTGGATCGATTATGATAGAGCGGCACAGCGACTGTATGTGTGCGAGACGATTAGTGATACAGCAAGCGATCCGCGTGCTGGCTATCTGCATGCTTACCGCATTGATCAGGATGATACGACACAGGCTGTTTCTTTGCAATTGTTATCCAGTCAGTCAACGGGCGCTGCACATCCCTGTTATGTGTGGCATAATGAAACCCATGTGTTCGCCGCAAATTATGGAAAAGGTTCAATTGCATCCTGTGCTTTGAGCGCCAATGGTCTGCTGTCAGAAGCTAAAGTAATTATTCATCAAGGCAGCTCGGTGCATAAGCGACAATCACAACCACACGCGCATCAAATTGTATTAACACCTGATCGACGCTGGGCGCTGAGCTGTGACTTGGGTGCAGACGCCATATTTATTTATAAACAAACGCCACAGGGCTTATCCTTGCATAATACCTATACGGTGGCCAAGCCAGGTAGTGGCCCACGTCATTTAATTATGCATCCAAATGCAGAAACGGTGTATGTCCTTCATGAAATTACTGGGCATATGGATATCTTAGCGTGGGATCGCGACTTGGGCACATTGCGTTTTATTGGGCAGTTAGATTTGCCAGGAGATCAGGCTTCTGACTTGCGGCAATATGGTCATTATTTGTATGCTGGATTGCGTAGTAATAATAGCATTGCTGTTATAGATTGTTTCCATCAACAGAATCCACAATTTGTTGAAGCCTTAGCTGTGGCTGG
>CBDUFM010000604.1:0-2805 GCA_965366325.1 uncultured bacterium | reverse complement strand
CGTAACCTTTAGCAATAATGTGCTCAGCTGATTCCTGCAACTCAACGTAGGCATACAACATGGCGTCTAAATCTTCGTAGTCTGGTAAAGAATCAGAATCCTTTTGGTCGGGACGCAATTCTGCAGATGGCGGTTTCTCAATACTGTTCAATGGAATACGTTCACCATTACGATTCACATAGCGCGATAATTCCCAGACCGTGCTTTTATACACGTCCGCTATTGGTGCTAAACCGCCGTTCATATCGCCGTAAATAGTGCAATAACCAACCGCTACTTCACTTTTGTTACCTGTGGTCAATGCCATGGCATTATATTTATTCGCGTAAGCCATAACCAAGGTGCCACGCAGGCGCGCCTGCATATTTTCCTCAGCAACATTGGCATCGGTCCCTGAAAAGGCATCGCGCAGGGTATGATCAACCGCGTTATAGGCTTCTGTGATTGAGCACAGATCCGTGGTCATGCCTAAATTTTTTGCCAGCGCATAAGCATCATCAATACTGTGCTGACTGGAATAAGGACCCGGCATTAAAAGGCCGTGCACTTTATCTGCTCCCAATGCGTCGCAGGCTAACGCCGCAACTAATGCCGAATCAATGCCACCAGATAAACCAAGCACAACCGACGATTGATGACACTTGCGACAATAGTCCTGAATACCTAAGCACAGACCATCGTAAAGGTCCTGCATCGGATCTATTTCAGCGGGCGCATCGATCGCTGTATCCAAATCAGCAAAGCACAAGTCTTCCTGCCAGCGTTTTGCATGTGCATACCACTCGCCCTGAGGACCAATAACACAAGAACCACCATCGAATAATAATTCGTCCTGACCCGCAACCTGATTAACATAAATAACCGGTGCTTGAAATGACGCAGCTACGCTGCTCACCAAACGCACACGCTTACCAGGTTTAATCGCACTGTACGGCGACGCACTGACCGCAATTAAGGCGTCGCAATGACCGCGTAGACCAGCCAAGGGATCAAGACCATATTCCCATCCCGAAAATTCTTCGGTCCAAATATCTTCACAGATACTCAAGCCCAAACGCTTACCATCAATTTCTACAATACACGTCTGTTCTGGACCTGGACGGAAATAACGGCGCTCATCGAAGACATCATAATTCGGTAATAATTGCTTATGATAGGTTTGTGTAATCTGACCATCGCGAATAACAGCAATTGCGTTCGCAACATGTGGACTGACACCGCCATCTAACGGCTCGACACAACCAACTATGGCTGGTATCGGCAGTGCAGGCGCAAGCTCTTGTAGCATCTTCCATTGGCGCTCAATCAAATGACGGCGCTCCAATAAATCGAGCGGCAAGTAACCAATCGCAACCAACTCTGAAAACACCACCAACGAGGCACCCTGTGCCGCAGCTGCTTCGGTATAGGATTTAATTTTTGCAAGATTACCCTCGAGGTCGGCAATCGTTGGATTTATCTGTGCTAAGGCGATACGCATAGGCGACAGCATGGACCGCACACCCATGAGTCCAGCCTCTAAGGCTACTTGCGAAAACTCGAATTTGTCATCATACTAAGTAGTCACCATGTCAAATCGCGGCGGATCACGAACCAGCATCTCAGACCGAACAGTCCTGATTATCATGGACTGCTTTGAGACCGTCGTAACCATGCACAAACGCAGCTATATAGCACGACAGGGTATACGTGAATTCCTCAACCATTTCAGAGAGCGTGATCGCTATATTGTCATTCACACCGACGCAACCAAAGCCTTAGTCGAAAAGGCGCTTTCTGAGGCCGGCCTCAGCGGAGAATTCGATGCTATCTACGATGCTGAAAATGCTGGTGAATCCCTCGATGAAGAGACTGCACTCAAGTGCCTAAATATTCCAATCAAAGATTTTGGCACCAGCATCGAGCAAAGCATCTTTATCGGCGATAGCCCAATGGATGCCATCTCTGCCCACAATTATGGCGTCCCGTTTATTCGCGTACCACGTAGCGAAGACACCAATTTCAGCTTCACCCAATTAACCCATGGGCCCAGTCGTTACTCCAGTGAAGCATTCGAACAAGTACTCGATGACTTCTACAATGACGAGTAACCTATTTTACTACAAAAAAACGCCCCGCTGTTCAACGGGGCGCTGACTTTTAGGTCCTATTAATAATTACGGCGCAGCTGCCTCTTGCTCAGCTTGCTTTTTAAACATCGCATAAATCTGCTGTGACAATTCACTCTCGGGGTCAACATCCGCAGCCAATTTATAATGAGCCAATGTTTGTTCCTTATCCTGCTTACCCTTCATGTAAATCATAGCCATAAACATGTACACATGCTGTTTATGCTCTTTGTTCTCTGTAGTCGGCAATAAATCAATCAAAGACTGCAGCGCCTTATCAAAATCCTTGTCAGCATTAATCCCTGCTTCAATCGCTTCTAATTTCTTAGGGAACTCATAGCTACTCAAAAAACCTTTGCTATCATCAGGATCGAGCGCTTTAATTTCAGCAACAATCTTATCTTGACCAGCTTCGATACCGGCCTCCATCAGGCTATTTAAAATCTCGCCGAGTTTTGCAACTTTTTCCATCCCCTCGAGCTGCATTGCTGCCGCCAATGCAGTCGCACGCTCTTCCTGCGATGACTTGAGTTCGCTGATGTGTTTCAGATACGCTTCCGGTCCACCAGCCTGATAGCCAGTACGACCATAAACAACACCTTCATGGTCCGTTAATAAAATGGTTGGAAAACCTTGGATTTTATACTGATCCTGCAAAGCAGCATTTTGTGTTTTGATGCTTTCGTCCTGTGGCTTA
>CBDUFM010000603.1:0-2806 GCA_965366325.1 uncultured bacterium | reverse complement strand
AAGGCTTGTCTGCAGATGCCTATGCAGAGCGCGTGCGCGGTGCAGAGGCTCGCCTGCGTCAATCAGCCTATTATAGGCAAGGGCGTTTACTGGCTCAGATGATTACGCGTTATGCAGCAGAAAAGGAGCAGGCAGATCTCTGTGTTATCACAGGTGGCGGTCCCGGCATTATGGAGGCGGCAAATGCAGGGGCTGCGGATGAACAGGGTAAATCAGTTGGCTTAAATATTGTTTTGCCAATGGAGCAGCATCCCAACAAGTATATAAGCCCTGACTTGTGTTTTCGCTTTCATTATTTTGCATTGAGAAAAATGCACTTTTTAATGCGGGCAAAGGCACTGGTGGTCTTTCCGGGCGGATTCGGCACGCTCGATGAGTTATTCGAGACATTAACCATGGTTCAGACCCACAAGATTAAGGCCTTGCCTATATTGTTGTTTGGCCGTTCATATTGGACTCGCCTGATCAATTTTGATCTGTTAGTCGAGGAGGGTATGATTAATAAAAGCGACCTCGATTTAATTACCTTCGTAGAAAGTGCCGAAGAGGCTTGGGGAATTATTCATCAGCATCTGGATGGCGCGCACTAATAGGGTACTGTGAGCTTCTTGTGTATTACAGGCGCAGGGCGTCTTGTTCGGCAATGCGAATCTGTGCGAGTGCGTCCTGCAGGTCGTTGGTTTGTGCGGGGCTTGGTTTGTTGATCATGGCGGTGTGGTAGGCAGCATGTGCTGCGCCAGCCATTAGGTGCAGCGCTGCTTTTGCGTCCGATAGAATATTGGGATTGCATTGTGGTAAGAATGCTTGGATGGCGCTACTAATTTTATTACAGAGCAGCACTAATTCATAAGGGATGCTGAGCGCGCGCGCTTCGATGCTGGCTTTTTCTTCAGCGCTCATGTCTTTATCGGTCCAGCTGCGTTGCAAATCTGCGTAGGCTTGCGCGT
This sequence comes from uncultured bacterium, assembly GCA_965366325.1. Classification (GTDB taxonomy): domain Bacteria; phylum Planctomycetota; class UBA11346; order UBA11346; family UBA11346; genus JANQLF01. The sequence continues at coordinate 1,859 of CBDUFM010000603.1, read as the reverse complement.
CGGCGTCGGCCGCAATTAAACAGTTATGACGTGCGGCCTTGAGTTGTGCGATAAGATTTTGTACGGTGTCTGCTCGGTCCTGCCATTTTTTACCGGTCGTATAATTGGCGGCCATTTCGGCGAGGGCACATGCTTGTGCTGCGCTCATGGCAGCAATTGCTCCGCCACCCGGTGTTGCTTTTTTAGCAGCGAGTTCGTCAATAAAAATACGTGTTGATTTATCACTGAAGCTCATGCTTAGACTTCCGGTACGCGCTCGATGCGTGCGCCAATTTTATTCAGACGTTCTTCAATGCGTTCGTAGCCACGATCAATGTGGTAGACACGGCGAATAATAGTTTCGCCGCGAGCTGACATTGCCGCCATAACCAGCGCTGCGCTTGCGCGTAAATCACTAGCCATGACTTCGGCGCCCTCGAGTTTTTTGACTCCGTGTATAACCGCGGAGCCATTGGCTACAGTAATATTAGCGCCCATGCGTTTTAATTCAGAAGCTGACATGAAACGATCTGGGTAAATGCGTTCTGTAACGACCGAGGTGCCTTCCGAGATGGAGGCAACTGCGACCAGCTGCGCTTGCACATCAGTGGGAAATGCTGGATGTGGAAGAGTGACCACGTCACAGGCCTTTGGGCGTTTTCCTGGTACGACGGTGAGTGAGTTTTTTGTGCGCTCAATGTGTATTTCTTTTTTGCGCAGGACATCTAAGAAGGCGAGTAGGTGTTGTGGATTGCAGCCAGAAACGGTAATTGGCGACTGGCACATGACCCCAGCTAGAACAAAGGTTGCCGCTTCAATGCGATCGGGGATTACTCGCCAGCGAACACCTTTTAATTTTTTAACACCTTTAATAATGATGCGTGGTGAGCCTGCACCGCTAATGCGCGCCCCCATGGCATTCAGGCATTCTGCTAAATCAACGACTTCTGGTTCACAGGCAGCACATTCAATGACTGTCGTGCCTTTGGCGAGTACTGCCGCGCACATGATATTGTCGGTTGCTGTGACTGAGCTACCAAAGGTGCCGCCGAGGTAAATTTCGGTGCCGATGAGGCCGCCCTTGGGGACCTTGGCGTGGACATAGCCATGTTCGATGCTGATTTCTGCACCGAGCATTTCGAGGCCACGTAAGTGTAAATCGATTGGGCGTTCGCCGATTACGCAGCCGCCGGGTAGGCTGACAATGGCTTCGCCGCGCTTGGCCAATAAGGGTCCAAGTACGCAGATACCGGCGCGCATTTGGCTCACTAATTCATAGGGTGCGGTGCTATTGTATTGATCGATGACTTTAGTCTGCACCGTGCCGCCGCGCCATTGTGTTTCGACGCCAAGTGTATTGAGGATTTTGACCTGCGTCTGAATATCTCGTAGCTTGGGAATATTGGTAAACGTGCAGGCACCGTCGGTTAAGAGACTCGCCGCTAAAATGGGAAGTGCGCTATTCTTTGAACCACGAACAGCGATAGTGCCGGCCAGTTTAGTGCCGCCTTTAATCCGAAACATATCCATGCTGGAACTCTAAAGCATGCGTAGCACGTACCAGTGCGGATCTTGCGTCTTGCAGCCTACTTAAACACTCGCGTTATGCGAAGCGTATTAGTGGATGCACCCTTGATGATGGGGCCCTTAGAAGTTGGTGGCCAAGAAGCACACCACGCCTTGAAGGTTCTGCGGACACAGGTTGGCGAACAGATCCGTGTTTGTGATGGGGCGGGACGCCATGCGCTTGCCACGGTCACGCAAACGCGGCGACATGACCTGATGCTGGAAGTTGCTGAAGTGCAGCTCGATGAGCCAACAGCGGCATCGCAGCTGGGTGTCTTGGTGGCGGCACCGAAGGGGAGCCGTTTTGAAGACAT
>CBDUFM010000602.1:0-2808 GCA_965366325.1 uncultured bacterium | reverse complement strand
AGAAAGCGTACTAAGCTACGCCAAGGGCTCTGATGCTGTGAAGACCGGTTCCGCTGTGCGCATGCTGGTCTACCTGATTATTCTCGGTCTCCTTGGCGCTGGTGGTTACTATGGCTGGAATTTCTACCAAGAAAAAGTTGTACTTAAAGCGGCTCAGGATCAATTTGTCGTATTAAAATCCACTTACCTAAAAGACAAAGACAACGCCGAATACAAAGAGCTCATTCAAAAAGCCGGCGAACTGTCCGGCAATGGCAATACCGACTTTCTTATGGAAGTAAGTGAATTTATTGACGAAGTGAAAGGCAAATATGAACAGGTAGCCGCTGAGCTCGCAATTGCCTTCAAAGTCGATCTCAAAAATCGCAAATTCGTCGAAGCCAAACAAAAACTGGCCAAACTACATAGTAAATTTTCCGATACCGAGACCCACAAGAACGAGTACGCAAACCTCAAAACTGACTATGACATCAGTTTTGCGAAAGCTAACATTAAAGATGAAATAGATGCCATTCAGATTGCTTGGGAAGATCAGGACTGGGACGAAGCAATCAAAAATCTGACCAGTATTGTTGCACGCACCGACCTTCCTGCTGCGGTTCACGATGAATTGAAAGCAAAACTCAGCGACTGGGAATTGAAGAACAAGAAGTCTGACGATCTCTACGATCGCGCTGTTAAAATCGAAACGAATAAAGGCCTGCGCCAAGCACTCATCGCCTATAAGCGCGCACTACAAGGTGACGGAGACAAAGGTCGCGAAAGCGCAAAAAATAAAATTAGCGCCATCGAAGAGAGCCTCGCTGAAAACATTAATAAAGATATCGATAAAGCCATCGAACTGGGTGACAACAGCAAGATCATCGGCCTAGTAAAAGAGCTCAAAACATTGGCAGATAGCTCACGCGCCTCAAAACCCAAACAAATATTAAAATCAAGACGGCTCCCCTTAACGCTTGCTGTCGACCACGAACACACTGTCGTAAACGTTACCGACGATGGGAGAGACACACTCCTAAAAGCACCCGATGGGCATACCGGCCCCTGGAAACAAACTGTCCACTTCTTAGCGATGGGCCAAATAAGCATCAAAGCAAGCCGCCCAGGCTTTGCCAACTATGCAAAAGTACACAAAATAAATGAAAACGACATAGAGACGCTCACAAATTTAGAAATTCATTTAAATCGTGGGCCTTTATGGATTGCGCAACTTGATGGCAAGCCAGTAACAACCCCCGTCCTAGCCGGCTCATTAGTTTTGGTGGGCACAAACAAAAATACATTAGCCATGGTTAATGCCGTTGGCAAAACCAGCCCGATTGATCTGAAAGCCGATGTTGCGGTGTTTAGTGGTACGCCACTTGTGTTTAATCGTGTTGCCTACTCCATTATTGGTGACCGCATTTATGCTGTTGATTTAAATACGCGCAGTCTGCTCTGGACCTACCCTGATGATAACGCCGCAGAGTTCCCTGGTCAATTTGTCCAATCACTCTGGGTCCAAGAACATGAACACAAAGTTGGTGAATTACAGGTACTCGTCGGCACCAGCGAAGGCAAACTCATCGTCCTCGAAGTGAGCAAAGACAATCAAATTACCGCCTATCCCAAAAGCGATATTGGCTGGGCGGCAACGGCCGCTCCACTTGGCTTCTCGCATGATAATTTCCACGGCGTCCTCTATCTGCCCGCTGGCCCTCGCGTTGTGACCTTTGATATTTCAACGGCAACAGCCGAAGAACCTATGGAACAAATCTACACGGTTACCACGCGCGGCGATATCCTTTGCCGCCCGAGTTTTGCAACGGTAGCCGGCAACAAAGCCATACTCTTAACAGATAGCTCTGGCAATATGACGGCCATTAATGCCGACCCAGATAGTCAGCGCGGCAACCAAGATGCCCTTGGCTCATGGCCATTAGAAGGCGGCGCCATCTATCCACCGGTTGTTATCGAAGACAGCCATGTGGCAATTGTTGGACTCAGCGAAGGTGTCGTCATTGCTCTCGATCTCAACAAACCAGGCACCATCCTTTGGCGTTTCCCTGATCAGGCAAATTTGGGTAGCATCAATGGTCCACCAGCGATTGGTAAAAATGGCGTCTATGTGGCGGACAGCACCGGCAACCTGAATTGCATCGACATCAAAACAGGCAAACAAATCTGGCAAGTAGACCTCCTCAGCGCAGCCAACACTGGCGTTCTTGCACATGAGGGTCGCATCTATGTCGGTACGCGTGCTGGCAGCTTACTCTGCTTCGAAGAGGGCTCTCATTAAGCCGGTCAGTACACCATGATTGCGAGACAGCAGACACTGCTACTTCTCTAATCCACAATCATCAATAGACTTAGGCTAAACGCCTCGATAAAACCCCACCAGAAGGCTTACTTTTCTTGTGGGGTTTTCCTACAAGCATGGGGTGTCAGTACAACCGAACATAAGCGTCTGTTTAATAGGAGTTTATATGTATTTGCGCCAAGCATTCACGATGGTCGAAATTCTCGTGGTTATTGCCATCATTATTACGCTCATGGGACTCCTCTTGGCGGTAGTGAACACCACACAAGCTGAGATTGCCAGCACCTTCAACACCATCCGTCAGGTAGAAGGCAATGCGAATATGTATAAATTAAACAATGGCACGCTTCCGCTATTGAATGTTGCCCCAGATCAATTCAGCCGCGATATTTATGATAGTGATGACATCGATTTCATTAACGCCCGCAATAACGACCTACGACAAAAGCTCATCGCCATCAGCGCTGAATATGATGAAGGCGGCGAATTCCATGGCAGCGGCGGCTATA
>CBDUFM010000601.1:0-2815 GCA_965366325.1 uncultured bacterium | reverse complement strand
AGTAATCCATCTACAGCATAAGTGCGATCCACAAAGGCCTCGTGGACTAAGCAAATATTATGTTCCGCTGCCATTGCTTGATATTTTTGCTGGTCCGGCACCGCCATGATCAAGAGCCGCATATCAGAAGACGCATCAGCACACGCACGCATAATAACACGCAGCACAGCATCATCACGCATCATCATATTGTACATGGCCCCGTGCGGCTTCAGGTGCTGCACACGGGCGTCGAACTCCGTGCATATCTGTTCTAATTTCAAAATTTGTTCAGTGCAAAGTGCATACAGCGCTGACGCAGATAAGGACATGTCCCGTCGTCCAAAATGGGCCCGATCAGCAAAGCCAACGTGTGCACCAATTTGCACACCCTCTTGCAACGCCAAGGCCACGCAGTTGCGCATAGTCGCCTCATCACCCGCATGAGCAGCGCAGGCAATATTAGCCAAATCCAGATAAGGCATAAGCGAGGCATCGTTATCCAAACCTTCGCCCATATCGCAGTTAATTAGCATGGCGCAAAGCATAATCGAGAACAGACAGAACTAAAGCCCGTGCATAAAAAAAGCCCCGACCAGAACAGGCCGAGGCTTTTCAATCTACAAAACCAGTATCTCAAGCTATTCGATCATGAGATACATAGCGTTTTCTGGTAAATCAATGACCAGTGCGCCACCCTTGCTGCTGCTGGTAACAGCCGTATCGGTTGGATAAAGATTTTCATCCAAGAGGGTTACTTTTTTCAGTTTCTTATTTTTAATACTGACCTTCATTTCGGTATTCCAAACATTCATTGGCGCTTGGCCAACGCTGTCGATTTTAAATGCCGGCAGGCTCTTAATTTTAGCTGGGCTCGTTTTCCAACCATAAGGACGACACTTGGTCGTAATCTGCAGGAACACCTTTTTAGATTTAGCAAGATCCAAACCGTCAACTGAGACAGCTATAACAGTCGCATAGTCATTCTCAGACTCAATGCGCAGATCATCCGTTTCAATTTTACCGCCGGCTTTTTTCAAGAAACCTGTAACACCCTGCGCCTTCGGTGCATTCAAAACACAGAGACCGGTATCGGCATCAAACTCTAGCTCACCAGTGATACTGGTTACTTTATTACCTTTAATGTAATTATCAAAATCTACGACTTTATTGTTGGCTGGGTCGCCTTCATAAACGACTTCAACTGGACCAACCAAATAAGCCAAGGCAGGGACGCCACTCTTCACGGACGAGAGCGGAGATACAGACGCATCACGGTTCGCGTCAAAGCCAGCTTCTTCCACGATAATCGGCGAGCGCAGCTCCCACATATCATCTTCCAAAGCACGTTCTTCATGCACTGCTGGCTCGCCTTGTTTGATATAGCCCTTGCGGAACATCAACGAAGCCGCTGGCCAACTACCCATAATTGCAGGATTAGCTGCCTGCCATTTATTCAGCCCTTTATCGTAACCGATCGAACCAAGTGCAAACCAATAATAGGCATCCATGCCAGTCAAACTAGAATACGCTGCAATTAAAAACGGACCTTCCGATTGGTAACTCATCGGCGAAACCCAGGTACTCTCAGAAATAATATACGGTGAACCCTTCACGAGCTTCGCATTAGTAGCTAGCTTGTGTGGGAATGTTAGTGTTGAATGATCTTGATACGTGTCGCCAGGAACAACTGCATAACCGCTACGGCCACTAGGGCTCACATGCGGCGACTCACCCTTAGGTCCATTACCGTTTACATAACGATTCACGCCAATGACTTCATTTGCGGTGTACGACCATCGCTCGAGATCAAGCAATTTTGTTGCATCTGCTGTTTTCCAGTTACCAGCATTAATCAGTGCTTTACATTTTAACTCATCGCGCAAATACGTTTCCATTTCCTTGTTAAAATTATACATCAACTCGGTCAAAAAACGTATAACGCGGCTTTTGTCTGGACTCACATTCTTAGTCGCTTGCCAGAAATCAATTTTAAAGGCCGTCTGAGGCAATTTATTTTTCTTAATCCAAGCATGGAAATCAGCTTCAAGTTCTTTGTACAGAACTGGCTGTTCTTTTTGGAATCGCGTAAAGGTCCAGAACAGGAGAGAGTCTTCGTTTTGCAATTGGATAATTGCCAGCGAAGGATCCTCTGCGAGTGGAGTCTTATTCGGATGATACGGATTTGGCTTGGTTAAGGTATCCTTCCACCATTTTTTATAAATCTTTTGAAAGTCTTTATTGAAAAAGACGAGGCCGGTGAGCTTACCAGCCTTAAAGCCTTTAATCGGCCATCCTGAACCGCCCTCGGAATGGGTTGCCCAAAATGGTGACACGGTTGAGTAAATACCCTCGTCACCCATCACCGCGACCATTTTTTGAATCGCGTCAATTTCTTCAGGGCGAGTTTTCATCGCATCATCATTTGGCTTAGGATTTAAGTGGCCATGATGACGATAGAGGTTAACACCGCGCTTAGCCAAATGTTTGGCATGGCTACGCAGAGCATCAGTACCCGGACCGCGCTGCAGAGCGCCACCCTGTGTTGCCCAAAAACGAATCGGTTTACCACTACCGTCTACAAATTCACCTTCATCATTTTTAGTAATATATCCTTTTTCACCGGCACGTTTTTCATTTAAGTCACGCAAGCCTAAGGCGTCTGGATTTTCAAAGGTATCGTATTCTGGCTCAAAGGCCCAACGACCAGCATCCGCAAGACCGAGTTTTTCACCCGGCTTTTTCAAACCACTTGGCTCAAAGGGGCGCTTGGTTATCGCAAAGCAATCGATCACAAAGGCACCGTTCTCTTCGAGGCCTTCAACACGTAAGGTGT
>CBDUFM010000600.1:0-2820 GCA_965366325.1 uncultured bacterium | reverse complement strand
TGATCAAGACTCGTGAACAAAGCGCCCAAGCTACCAAACAAACTACTGAGCATGACGCCAATTAATAAAATCGTGACCAGTCCATTCGAAGCAACACGTAAACCCAGTAATAAAATCATTAAACTGAGTAAGGCACCAGCGCAGCAGGCTAAGGGAATACTCATCTCTGCCCAAAATCCAGTCAAGCCAATCGCACCAGCGAATAACAATGCAATTTGACCACCAAGCGCAGCACCGGCATTGACTCCTAAAACAGATGGACCCGCCAAAGGGTTGCGAAAGAGACTTTGGGTCAACACGCCGGCGACAGCCAAGGCAGCACCTGCACAAGCAGCAACGCATAATCGCTGCAAGCGTAATGCTAAGAGGAGATCGCGTATCCGCTCATCCGCCAGCGACCCGCTACCAAACGCCATACTAGCCAACGCGCTCAACGTTAAACACAGGAGCAATACCAGATAAAGCGGGAAATAACGCACGAATTGATTATGACCTCTCTGAGCAAATGCAAATGCCCACAAGCCGCCGTTGGGCGATCTGTGGGCCGAAGCAATCACAGCCGTTACTTAGTAAGTATACGCCACAGAGGCCTGAAAATTAGTCCCGGCCAAAGGATACGCATTATACACACCATACGTAGAAGAACTACCAATTGCAGTAGTAAAATAATCTTCATCAAAGATATTATTAATTGCCACTGATCCACGCCATTGTGCATATTCCGCACGTATTTTTAAATCAAACAAGGTGTAGTCAGGAATTTTCACCTGAAAGTTTGTCTGGTCATTATCCATGCGACGTTCATCAACATAATTGGCAACCACCATGCTGCGTAACCATGGCATGATCTGCCATTGCGCCGAGACCGTTGCGGTCATCGGTGCAACGAGCGGCACTTCATTGCCATCATAGTCGCCACTTGAGAATTCCGCTTGAGTGAATGCCAAGGACGCAAACAAGGTCCAATCACTATGAACATCAACACTACCCTGCAATTCCAAGCCATGACGTTGCGTGTCATCAAGATTGGTATTGAGAAAGGTTCCAGCATCATAATGCAATTCATCTTCCAATTGCATCCAATACACAGACAGTTGCCATTCACTAGATGCGCTTGCCCCTTTAAGGCCGACTTCCACATCAATCGAGGTTTGCACATCTAAATCAAACGAGGCATCCGGTAACAAAACAAAACCTGGTGCTGGAGCAGGATTAGAACCAACACGCTCATCAATAGTGGGTAAACGAAAAGCGCGACCTAAACGCCCAAAAACCGTATACGTATCACTTACATTATAATCAGCGCCGATATGCATCGCATATTCAACATCATCAACATCCGTATCGTTTACCTTACCTGCGGGGCTGGCAAAACCCGGCACGGTACTGTCATAGTCATCATGACCACTAAAATCATATTGCTGTAAACGCAGGCCAAATGACAACGACGTTTCCGCATTGGGCTTGACGGTGTTTTGAGAATAGAGAGCAATCGTCGTTTGGTCCGCATCAAAGACATGAAACGGATCGCCGCCTTTCGAAAAGCGACGCTCGGATTCATAACTAGCACTATACACATCCACACCATTGATGCTCTCCCATTCAGCACCAGCCATGGTACCGAGATACCTGACACGTGGCGTAACAGAAAATGTATCGAGCATCGTATCAGTAAATGTATCACCAAAACCTGTATAGAATTCAGAAATTTGCTCTTTGCTACGATAGCCGACATCAAAAACACCGGTGACGGCTTCAGAAAATTGATAGCGTGTGCCGACACTTAAAGACATGCCATTTTTCTCAGAAAGGTCGTCCGGAGTAGTTGCACCACGCGGATCATCACTCACCTCATCGGTGTTTGTACCAGGATTAACATTCCGTGCGCCCGGCAAACCAAGCATTTGATCATCGTAGGTAAACGTCGCATATATTTCATAGACGTCTTCAGTAAAACGATAATCGGCTAAAATGTTTTGTTGTTCAATGGCATTATTATCTCGGTACCCATCACCCTCAGTAATGGATGCAAATCCCAGTACCGAACTGCGACCAATATCTTGCATGTAGGTCACATTGCCCTTCAAGAAATCATCTGAACCAGCAATAACTTCAACCACACCACTTGGGTCTGGGTTTACACCAGTCGCAGTAATAATATTAACCACACCACCAACGGCACCGTCTCCGTACAGCACCGCACCCGCATTACCGCGAATAATTTCAATGTGCTGAATCGACTCGAGTGGACTATTTCCCAAATCGACAAAGGTTAAATCGATATCATTTAAACGGCGACCATTAATCATGATTAATGCGTTGGCTGAATTAGCAGCTCCAAAGCCGCGCATATCAATACCCGCACCCGAGCCGCCGGTATTATTATAGAGATCGCGATGCTGAATACCGGCCTGATACGATAAGAGTTCGGGCAAGCTTTGCACGGGGGCCAGTGCAATCGTCTCAGCATCAATAACGGAACTGGATGCACCTGGCAATCCAATATCCAGTCGTGATGACGTTACTAACACTTCATCCAATTGAACTTGCGCATCGGTTTCCCATACGCTTGCTGATGGTGATGTTTCCGCAGCCCATGCCGCAGTAAGGCAGCTCATGGCTGCTAATGTAGGGACTAGTTGGCGCACACTTGTTTCCTCGCAAATGCGGTGACATGCGCCAAGCAGCGGCATAACAGAATGCCGTAGGTGCCCGTCGTCAGACAGTCCACTCCACGAGACTGATGACGCATGACACTTGGCAGGTCTCCTGACTCTCGGCTGTCGCTGCAACGCGCCTTCCCACCCTAGTCGTTCTGGG